>DATKFK010000024.1:0-9219 GCA_035544375.1 Thermoanaerobaculia bacterium | reverse complement strand
GGCCACGGACGCGGCCTTCCGCGAGTGGCGAAGCTGGCCCGCCCCGCGCCGCGGCGAGGTGGTGCGTCAACTCGGCGAGGAGCTGCGCCGCCACAAGCAGGAGCTTGGGCGCCTGGTGTCGGTCGAAGTCGGCAAGGTGCTCTCCGAAGGCCTCGGGGAGGTCCAGGAGATGATCGACATGGCCGACCTGGCGGTCGGCATGTCGCGCCAGCTCTACGGCAAGACCATGCACTCCGAACGGCCGTTGCACCGGATGTACGAACAGTGGCATCCGCTCGGCCCGGTGGGCGTGATCACCGCCTTCAACTTCCCGGTGGCGGTGTGGGCATGGAACGCCACCGTCGCCGCGGTGTGCGGCGACGCCGTGCTGTGGAAGCCCTCCCACCAGGCGCCGCTCACCGCGCTCGCGGTCACCCGCATCGCGGCGCGCGTGCTGACGGCCAACTCGGCCCCGCCGATCTTCAACCTGGTGGTGGCAGGCCGCGACGGCGCCGCCCATCGCCTGGTCGCCGATCGCCGCTTCCCGCTCATCTCCGCCACCGGCTCGGTCAAGATGGGGCGCGAGGTCGGCAAGGTGCTGGCCGAACGGCTGGGCCGTCCCCTGCTCGAGCTGGGCGGCAACAACGGCATCCTGGTGCTCGACGACGCCGATCTCGACCTCGCCCTGCGCGCCGTCCTCTTTGCCGCCGTCGGCACCGCCGGCCAGCGCTGCACCACCACCCGGCGCCTGTTCTTGCAGCGCGGCATCGCCGCCGAGATGAAGCGGCGCCTGGTCGCCGCCTACCGCTCGATAACGATCGGCGACCCCCTGGCGCCCGGCACGCTGATGGGTCCGCTGATCGACCAGAACGCGGTGGACAACATGATGCGCGCTCTCGCCAGGGCGCAGGCCGAGGGCGGAACCATCCTGGTTGGCGGTCATGCCCTGCCCGGCCCGGGCTGCTTCGTCGAGCCGACCCTGGTGGAGGCCCGCGCCGAGATGCGCATCACCTGCGAGGAGACCTTCGCGCCGATCCTGTACCTCTTCGAGTTCGACTCTCTCGACGAGGCCATCCGCCTGCACAATGCCGTGCCCCAGGGCCTTTCCTCGGCAATCTTCACGCTCGACGTCAGGGCCGCCGAGCGCTTCCTGTCCGCGACCGGCAGCGACTGCGGCATCGCCAACGTCAACATCGGCACGTCCGGAGCGGAGATCGGCGGCGCCTTCGGCGGCGAGAAGGAGACCGGGGGAGGCCGCGAAGCCGGCTCCGATTCCTGGAAGGCGTACATGCGCCGCCAGACCTGCACCCTCAACTGGGGCACCGACCTGCCGCTGGCCCAGGGAGTCGAGTTCAAAGTCGATTGATCGTGATCAGCTCCATCGTGAGCGCAAGACATTGCACCACGGATGCTTTTTGCCCACCACGCGGTGCTCGCACGACGGCCGACTTGCCTGCCTCTGAACGAGTGCTCTCCGTCGCAGGCTCCGCCTCCGGGGGCCCTTGCGAAGAAGCCGTACTGACTCAGTTCATGCGCTGCTAAGTGGCCCCCTGCGGCGCCCGGCCGCAGTTCGCTTGGCGGCGATGTCTCAGGTGGAGTAGGCGGCGAGCGCGCGCAGCTGAACGAGGAGCGCCGGCACCTCCACTGTCGCGGCCTTCCAGACGATCGTGCGATCGATGTCGAAATAGGCGTGTATAAGGCGATGGCGCATGCCGGCGATGGCGCGCCATGGCACCTCCGGTGCCGTAGCCTGCAGGTCAGGAGAGACCCTGCCGCCGGCCTCGCCGAGGATCTCGATTGCTCGCTCGATGGCGAAGAGCAGCATCTCGTCGCGATCGAGATCGTCACGGCAGCGACCCGCGATGAACCGCGCGATGGATTCGGCCGCCTCGATCATGTGGAGGATGCGGTCGCGGTCCTCATCCCGCATATTGAAGCTCCGCCTCCCTGAGCACGCGGTCGCGAAAGTGGCGGCCGAGATCCTGCGCGGTGCGCAGGTCGACGCGGGAACCGCCGAGCATGTCGGTGAGCTCGGCCTCCATGGCGGCCAGCGCGAGGAGGCCGGGCTCGCGCCCCGGCTCGAACTCGACCAGGAGGTCGATGTCGCTGTCGGGGCGGGCGGTGCCGGCAAGGGTGGAGCCGAAGATAGAGAGACGGCGGATGTGGTGCGCCTGGCAGTACTGCGCGAGTTGCTCGGGCGGGATCGACAGGCGGTGCACGGAGTTGCCCGTCTCGCGACCACCAACCGTTTTCCAACGCACCGGCTCCGGGTTGAAGGCGCGAGCGACAGAGAGAGCATCGCGAGCATCGTCACTCTCGGTATCCACCTCTCGGTCGAACAGAACTGCGTTGCCGTCCCTTTCCAGCGTAAGGCCGCCTGCTACGACCATGGGGTACGTGGCGACCTGTACAGCGGCTAACACTCGCTCAGATTTCTCCGCATACTCCATGAACCTGCTACCGAAGGCCTCGACCCTCCCTCGCGCTTCTTGAAGCCATCGCTCTTTATCCTCCTCGGTTGGGAAGAGTGGAGCATTCCCCATCTCGAACGCATCTTCGAGGCCGGCGACGAATACTCCAAATCGATTTCTTGCCCTCAATGTGGTGTTGAACTTCTTGATGTGCCGTTCGAGTCGAGAGAAAGAGTCAGGATGCTTGACCGAGATCGCCACCCGCCCCACAAAGAGGTCTGCCAGAGGGTCGTTTGGCATGGCGCTGAGGCAAGGCTTCATGCCATGCTGAATGCACCAGGACGCAACGAACAGCTCCAGCTCGAAATCCTTGAAGTAAATCTTCTTCGCTGCTGTGGCAGGGTCCGCTGGTACGCCATGGTCCGTGCTGCCGGTGGCAATGTTCGAAAGATGCGAGCCCAGAGGCAGGCCGGCACGAAAGCACGGCTCAAGCGTCTCCGCAAGTGAATATGCAATGGCGGCAGCATCCGCCGTTTGTCTCGATGCCATACGAGATCCTGGCGCAGCACCTATTGCTGCATCCGACCACGCCTCGGCCCTGTCAAGAGCCGACTGCAGCCCCTCTCCAGGAACGAGTGCGACGTTATACTTCTTCAGCAACTCTCGGATGAAGAGGATGCGCGCCTTGAGGTCAGCTGGGTCCATTGATACCTAGCCCCCGGCTCTTGCACAGCGACCATGCGCAAGAGCTCTCGTGATTCACCTCAGATTATAGCCAGCACGCCTTTCACCTGTCCAAGTGATCCGCTCGGTCTGCGCGGACGAGAGGCGCCCAACAGGGCAACCCCGCGGCCGTACTGGCGGATCTCGACCGCCAGGAGTTGGCCGCGTAGTCGAGAAGCTGGCCGACCCACTCGCGCCGCACGCGCGGATCGCCTCCGCGCTTGACTTCGACAAGGGTCGGAACGCCGTCCTGGTCGAGAAAGAGGTGATCGAGAGCCCACCGTACTTCTCCCTGGTCGGGGGCTGGGGATGCCGATCTCTCGCGCGACCAGCAGCCATTTGCGCGGCAGTTTGGGGTCGATTTGGTCGGGGCCGCAGCTCGCCGGCGGCGGTCAAGCCACGACCCGCAGGGCTCCCGGCATGACCTCGACGGCGAAGGGGCGGCCGGCAGCGTGGGTGGCCACCGGCTCGCCGCCGCCGTAGAGGGTCATCTCGCGATCGAGGGTGATCTCCACCTTGGTGGTGCGGACGATCTGGATCGCCGGATGGTCGACGTGGGTGCCGCGATAGACCCTGGGGAAGACCGCGAGCAGGCGCAACCTGGATAGCTCGCGAACGATCACCAGGTCGAGCCAGCCGTCGTCGGGGAGCGCCGCGGGAGCGATCCGCATGCCGCCGCCGAAGCGGGGAAGGTTGGCGACCACCGCGAACATCGCCCGTCCCTCGAAGGTCCCGGCGTCGTGGGAGACCCGCATCAGCGGCGGCTTGAACGTCGCCAGGGTGTGCAGCACGGCGTAGACGTAGACCAGCGGGCCGCGCAGGCGCTTGACCTCCTCGTTGGCGAAGCGCGTCACCGCCGAATCGAAGCCCACGCCGGCGTAGCCGATGCAGACGGTCTCTCCGACCCGCGCCAGGTCCAGGTGACGCACGCCGCCGGCGAGCGCCCGCGCCACCGCCGCCTCCAGGTCCCGCGGGACGCCCAGCGTGCCTGCCAGGTCGTTGCCGGTGCCCAGCGGAACCACCCCCAGCGCGCAAGCGCTCCCGGCCAGGCCCTGGGCCGCCTGGTGCATGGTGCCGTCGCCGCCGGCAACCACCAGCCGCGCCACTCCGTCCTCGACGGCGCGGCGCGCCTGCACGGCGATGTCGGCGCCGCTCTTGCTGACCACCAGTCCGGCGCCGGCCGCCGAGGCCAGGACGCGCAGCCGGGCCAGGCGCGCAGCCGCCCCGAAGCGCCCCGCCGCCGGATTGAGCAGGAAGCGCACAGGTCCGGTGGCCGCGTCCGCAGCTCCCGCGCTCACATCACCTCCTGGGACAAGAGAGAGACCGGCAGACGCTACCACAGCTGCCGGGCTATGATCCCCGCCATGCCCCATCCACAGGTCCAGATCCTCGTCTGTCTCAACGAGCGTCCGCCCGAGGCCCCCAAGCCCAGCTGCGCCCGCCGCGGCTCGCTCGAGGTCTACAACCGCTTCAAGGACCGGGTGCGTGAGCTGGGCATGCGCGACCGCGTGATGGTCACCCGCACCGGCTGCCTCAAGCACTGCAGCCGCGGCATCACCGTCGCCGTGTGGCCCTACAACCTCTGGTACAGCGGTGTCACCGTGGCGGACGTGGACGAGATCCTGACGACCACCGTGGCCGGCGGCGGCAGAGAGGTCGAGCGGCTGCGCATGCCCGACATCCCGTGGGAGTAGGACCGAGGCCACTCACCCGGCTGCGGGCCGGCAGGCGAGTAACATCCCACCCCGTACGGCGCCTCCTACCGAGGAGACTCGCACACCCGCACAACCAGCACGACAAGGAGATTGCTCATGGTCATCGCTTTCCGTAGGACGCGGCAGCTCGGCGAGCGGCCGTCGGCTGCCTTGCCGCTGCTGGCAGTGCTGCTTCTCGCCTCGGCCGCTCCCTCGCTGGCCACGGTGTCGGTGGTCTACGGCTGTCCGAGCTCCGGGAGCTCGGGCAACCATGACTCGGTAACCAACGGCTTCTTCGTGCAGAACCTCAACGCCGTCAACCTGCACGAGGTCGTGATCGACTACACGACCGACACGGACGGCACCTACGACCTGCAGCTGACCGCCAGCGACGGCTCCTACGCCGGCCCGCAGATCGGGTCGCCGAGCCAGATGGTCTTCCTGAGCAGCGGCGTGGACACGCCGGTGACGTGGTCCTTCGGCGATGCCCCATTCACGCCCGGGCACACGGTCGCGTTCACCCATACCTTCAGCAGCGGGCCCGGCGGAGTGCAGTTCAACACGCAGCCGACGCTCTGCCCCGGCGACGTCGAGACGGTCGGCACCAGCTCCGACTCGAACGGCTTCAGCGTCGCGGTGACGATCGCCGAGAACACGCAGACCGCAAGCGGCTGCACGCCCGGCAACCAGACCCTGTGCATCAGCGACCAGCCAGGCGATCATCGCTTCCAGATCACCAGCTCATTCTCGACCACCCAAGGGGGCGGCCACTCCGGCAACGGCGGCGCCATCGACCTGACGCCGGTGAGCGTCACCGAGGGCGGCCTCTTCTGGTTCTTCAACTCGGCGAATCCCGAGATGTTGATCAAGGTGCTCAACGGCTGCGCGGTCAACAATCACTTCTGGGTCTTCTACGCCGCGGTCACCAACGTCGGGTTCCACGTCACGGTCAAGGACACGAAGACCGGTCAGACCGCGACCTACAGCAATCCCGATCTCACCGCCGCGGCTCCCATCCAGGACACCTCCGCCCTCACCTGTCCCTAGCGCACCAGGTACCGAGGCGCCGCGGCGAGCCGCGCGCCTCACGTGGGTGGTGCGCCCGGCAGGAGCGGCATGCGGCCCTCGCCTTCTTCCGCCCGGCCTGCCAGGTAGGCCAGGAGCGTGCTGTGGAAGAAGAGATAGCCGCCGCCGGCGCGGCGGAGCAGGCCGCGGCGGGTGGCGTGATCGAGGAAGCGGGGAAGCAGGAGCGGGCACAACCCTTGCCGCCAGAGGAGCAGGCGGAGCACGGCATGCCTCAGCACGTCGAGACCGCCGAAGCGCAGGGCGGCGAGCGGCCCGAAACAACCCGCGAGCGCGGCGAACAGGCGGGGCCCGGGGCGGATCTCGACGCCACGCAGGACCTGCACCGGACCCCGCCAGCCGGTGCGTTCGAGCAGCCAGCCGGCTGCCACAGAGACCAGGCACCCCGCGAGCGCGAGCCCGCCGCTCAGCGCCGCGTTCCTGGCCGAGAGCCAGATGCCGTGATTGGGGCGCGTCTTCCCCCCCACGACCCCGGGCACGAGCCCCAGCAGCAGGGCCGGCAGCATGGCGAAGAACAGAGAGCTCGGCAGCGTGGACAGCACCGCGCTCCCGGCGGCGACCCGCGGCCACCGGCCGGCCAGCCCGCTGAGCGCCACCAGGCCCCAGGTCAGGACGCCCACCGCCAGCCACGCTCGCAGCGCGGCGGTCCACGACCAGGTCAGCGCCTCCACGGCGCGGACGTCGCGGTCGTACCGCACGGTGCCGAGCGGCCGGGCGAGCACCAGCGCGAACAGGAAGCCGTGGAAGATGGGGGCCGCCACCAGGTGGCTGCCCAGCGCCCGGTGGAGGGCGAACACCGCGGCACCGGCGGCCGCGGCGGTCAGCGCCGCGTAGGCGGCGGCGCCTCCCACGCCTTCCCCCGCCGCACCGCGCGGCGGCGTCCGGCGGGCCAGGAGGGCGCCGTCGAGCACGGCGATGGCGAGCCCGCCCGCGATGCCGTCGCGGAAGACGGCCAGAGCCAGCCCGGAGCTGCCTGCAAGGAAGCCCAGGAACCAGCCGGCGGCGCCGCCCAGCCAGATGCCGGCGATCAGGCGGGAGAGCAGCACGTAGGCGCCACGGAATCCGGGCGCCACCAGCCAGGAAGGCTGCATGTCCTCCACCGCCAGCACCGTGCGGCTGCGATCGAGCATGGTCTTCGCCAGGCGAGACAGCCAGCGGACCGCCTCCGACTCGAGGTAGCCGCGGCGGACCGTCCCATCGGAGCGCAGGCTCTCGTGGACGAGCTGGCGCAGGAGCCGGCTTTGCAACGCGGCGGGCCCGCGCTCGGCCTGGGCCACCGCCCGTTCCTCGCCGTCGAGGACGCGGCGCGCCAGGCCGAGGAGCAGCGGCGAGGTGACCAGCTGCTCCAGCCCCTCCGCTCCGGCCGGCGCCGTGCCGCGGTCGAGCGCGGCCGCCACCTGGGCCGGGCTGAGCGGGAGCAGGCCGATCGCGCCGTCGAGCTCGAGCGCGCTCCCCGCCAGCATCGCGCCGGCATAGTCCTCGTCGCGGCAGGTAACGGCCAGCGCCGCCAGCGGCACCTCGCGCCGGAAGCGGTTGACGGCGGCGATGCACTCGGCGCGCCGCGCCGCGCCCACCTCGTCCAGGCCGTCGAGGAGAAGCAGCAGGCGGCCCTCGCGCAGCCAGCCGTCGGCCAGCCGGCGCGGCAGGAAGTAGCGGCCGCGGATCTCCGCCGCCACCCAGCGCTCGAGCGGCAGCGCGCGCTCGCTAAAGGACGCCAGCGGCAGCACCACGGGCACCGGCGCGGCGGCATCGCGGCGGGCGCGTTCCAGCGCCAGCCGCGCGAGCTGCAACAAGGTCACGGTCTTGCCCGCGCCGATGCCGCCCACGATGAGCAGGGCGCCGCCCATCCGCTCACAGGTGGCGAGGATGGTCTCGTCCCGCGGCACCGGCCGGCGCGGCGCCGCCGGGGCGCCGCCGACGGCGAGCGGCTGCCGCTCGCCGGCCCAGGGATGCCTCACCAGCTCGGGCCTCTCCTCGGCCACGAGCGGCAGCACCTCGGCCTCCGGGAGGGACGTTTCGAGCACCTGCTCGACCCAGAAGCGCTGTACCCGCTCCCGCAGCAAGGCCAGCTCACGGTCGCCGGCGGGCGCCGGCGGCGCGGCAGCGGCAGCGGTCTCCTCGGCCGGCCCGGCCACCGGGGCGATCAGCCGGTAGCCGCCGCGGTGCAGGGTGGCGATGAAGCGCGGCTCGCGCCGGTCGTCGCCCAACGCCTGGCGCAGCTCCCAGACGCAATGGGTCAGCACCTCCTCGCCGACCGCCACGCCGCCCCAGACGGCGTCCAGGATCTCCTCGCGGGTGCGCAGGTCGCCGGCGTGCGCCGCCAGATCGACAAGCACTTCCATCGATTTCGGTTTCAGGCGCACCGTCCGCGACGGGCCGATCAGCTCGCGCGTGCGCGGCACGACGCGGAAGTCCCCGAGCCGAAACTCTCGCAGGTCCATCGCTTGCGGGCCCTCGCTCACCCGCATTTTACAGGTCGTTGAGGGCCGTAGAGAATTCGCAGAGAACTGGCAGAGAGAACGCACAGGACCCTCGGGCGGCCGGGCCGCTACGGTCTCCTTGCGCGGCCCCGCTTCCGGAGCCGCCGCCGCAGCAAGGAGACAGCGATGCCCCACTCGACGACGAAGCAGCTCCCGCTCGGCCTGCTCGCGCTCGTGCTCGCAGCGTCCACCTCGACTTTCCCGGGCGCCGCGGCGCCGAGCGCGCTCGGGCGCGCGGGCAGCAACGCCCCGGCGGCCGCCGCCGGCGGCGGCGACCAGCAGGAGGCCCTCCGCCAGGCCCCCTGCGGATCGACCACCGAGGGAGGGCCCGAGGGCCCGGCGATGCAGGCCAACCAGGTGTGCGCCGCGGGCACGAAGCCCAGCGGTCCCGTCACCGAGCCGGCGTTCCAGGACCCGGACCGTTACGCCTGGCAAACCTTCTCCGAGCTCAACCAGCCCTCCCCCGGCCATGGCCGGCAGCGGGTCTGGCAGGCCTGGGCGAACCAGCTCGACGTCTTTGTCTCGCGCCCCGACCCCAACCATCCTCCGACCTGGGCGGTGGCAACGGGCACCTCCCGCCGTGACCGCTTCCAGAGGAGGGTCGAGCTGATGGCTGCTCTCTCTTCCTCCTCGTCTTCCTCGTCCTCGTCGTCGTCGCCGTCCTCTTCCTCCTCCTCCTCTTCCTCCTCGGGCGGCAACGCGCCGCAGCCGCGTTACGACGCTCAAAGCTGTGACCCGGACACCACCCAGCAGGTCTTCCTCAATCGGCCGCAGTTCGAATACGTGGTCGGGAATCGCCTTTGGTACGTGGAGGGGCAGATCGCGGCGTTCATGGCGCAGAAGCCGATC
>DATKFK010000023.1:0-2473 GCA_035544375.1 Thermoanaerobaculia bacterium | reverse complement strand
CGAGCAGGTGCTGGACATGCTGGCCAGCCACCCCTCGACCGCCCGCCACCTGGCGACGCAGCTGGCGGTGCGCTTCGTTTCCGACAAGCCGCCGCAAGCCCTCGTCGAGCGCCTGGTCTCCACCTACGAGCGCTCGCGCGGCGACGTGCGCGCGCTGCTGCGCACGCTGGTGCAATCGCCGGAGTTCTGGAGCCGCGAAGCGGTGGGCGCCAAGGTGAAATCGCCGCTCGAGCTGGCGGTCTCGGCGGTGCGCGAGACCGGGGCGCACATCGAGGATCCGCGGCCGCTCCTCAACTGGATCACGCGGATGGGCGAGCCGCTCTATGCCTACCAGGCGCCGACCGGCTACCCGGACCGCGCCGACGCCTGGGTGAACACCGGCTCGCTGCTCAACCGGATGAACTTCGGGCTGCAGTTCGCGTCGCAGCGGATCCCCGGCCTCGACATGGACCTGCCGTCGCTGCACGACGGCGTCGAGCCGGAGTCGCGGGAGGCGGCGCTGCAGACCTATGCCGCGCTGCTGCTGCCGGGACGCGACCTGGCGGCGACCATCCGGCTGCTGACGCCGATGGTGAGCGATCCCAGCGTCGTGCACCGCGTCGACGAGGCGGCGCCCAGGGAGAGCCCCGAGGCGGCCCCGGCGCGCGCTGGCGCCGATGACATGGCCGGTGGCGGCTCGGCCGGTGGCGGCGCGGTTGGCGCGGGTGGCGCGGGTGGCGGCGCGGGCCGGGCCTGGGCCGCCAACGACGCCGGGGGCGGCGGGACGGCCGGAAACCGTCCGGCGGTGGATGCCGCGGCGGGGGGCTGGCGCCGGCGGCAGGGCGAGGCGGCGCGGCGGCCGCAGCCCCCGCACCCGCCGACCGCGATCGAACAAGTGGTGGGGGTGGTCCTCGGATCGCCCGAGTTCCAGCGCCGTTGAAGCACGTGGAACGAAACTGTTGGCCGAAGCGAAGGGGAGGGGGCGTTCCCTACTGGCACCAGTTTCAAGGCTCGAAGTCTCGCAGGCGATGGCAACTAGATAGGAGCACGAAGGAAATGTTGACGCGAAGAATCTTCCTCAAGGCCGGCGGCATGGCCCTGGTCACCATCGGCGCCGGACCGGCCTTTCTCAACCGCGCGGCGCTCGCCGCGGCGGCGCCCGGACCGCACATGCGCCGCAAGGTGCTGGTGACCATCTTCCAGCGCGGCGCCATGGACGGCATGATGGCCGTGACGCCGCTCGACGAGACGACGCTCAGGCAGCTGCGGCCGCGGCTGGCGATGAGCGCCGCCCGCGCCGCCGGCGACAATGCGCTTGCCGACCTGGGCGTCGGCTTCGGGCTGCACCCGGGATTCTCGGCCCTGCTGCCCTTCTGGCAGGAGAAGCGGCTGGCGATCGTCCACGCGGTCGGCTCGCCCGACCCGACGCGGTCGCACTTCGATGCCCAGGACTACATGGAAACCGGGACGCCCGGCCGCAAGGGCACGCCGTCGGGCTGGCTGAACCGGGCGGTGGGCCTGCTGGGGCACGACCGCACGCCGTTCCGGGCGGTGGCGATGACGCCGTCGCTGCCGCGCTCGCTCTACGGCGACGAGCCGGCGGTGGCGGTCACCAACCTCGCCGACTTCCGGGTCAGGCTGCCCGGCGCCGACCAGGTGGCGGCGGCGGCGGGCCAGGGCTTCGAAACGCTCTACGAGCGGGCCTCGCAGAGCCTGCTGCGGACGACCGGCACCGAGACGTTCGAGGCCATCGACGTGCTGTCGGCCACCGACATCGCGCACTATCAGCCGGCCAACGGCGCCGTCTATCCGAAGGGCCCGCTGGGCGATGCGCTGCGGCAGATCGCGCTGCTGATCAAGTCGGACGTCGGCCTCGAGGTGGCGTTCGCCGAGTCGAGCGGCTGGGACACCCACGTGCAGCAGGGCACCGTCAACGGCACTTTTTTCCGCCGCGCGCAGGACCTGGCGCAGTCGATCAGCGCTTTCTGGACCGACCTCGGCCCGCGGCAGGACGACGTGCTGCTGACCACCATGACCGAGTTCGGCCGCACGGCGCGCGAAAACGGCTCCGGCGGCACCGATCACGGCCACGGCTCGTGCCTGTTCGTGCTCGGCAACCGGGTCGACGGCGGCCGCGTCCACGGCCAGTTCCCCGGCATCCACCCGGACGTCCTGTACGAGGGGCGCGACCTGCCGGTGACGACCGATTTCCGCGCCGTCTTCTGCGAGCTGGCCGGCAAGCATCTCGGCATCCACGACGACACCGCCCTCTTCCCCAGCTGGACGGGCCGGCGGCTGCCGATCGTCCGGGCCTGAGAGCGCGCTCTCTTCCCCCTCCTGGACCGGCCGGCGGCGCGGCGTCAGCTGCCGGACCGCTCATCGCCGGCGGTGTCCCATTCAGCGCGCTGCGCTGCCGGCCGGATCGGCCGGCGGCGGCGCGCTCCGGCGCAGCGCCCGCGGCGGCAGTGAGCGTTCGACCGCCTCCTGCAACTCG
>DATKFK010000022.1:0-6116 GCA_035544375.1 Thermoanaerobaculia bacterium | reverse complement strand
GGCCCCAGGCCCGCTCGCGGCGACCGGTCCGAATTGCCCGGAGCCGCCACCAGGGGTGTCCCCGGGAACACCGGGCCGGGGAGCACCCCACCCGGGAGCACCGGTCGAACGGCTGGCAGCGGCCAGACCAGGGGAGGCGCGGCCGGTCCCGCGGACTGGGCCGGCGCCCGCGCCTTCGCGCTTCCCGTCTTGCGCTGGTTCTCGCCGCGCCGCCTCGAGGTCACCGCCGCGTTCATCTTCGAGGTCGTGCGCCAGATCCGCCGCCGGCGCGCCGAGCCGCGCCTCACCGTCGCGGTGGACATCGACGCGCTCTACGAGACACTGACCGGCGTCGGCTGGTACCTCTACGAGATCCTCGATCACCTGGCGCAGCGCGACGACCTGCGCCTGCGTCTCTACGGGCACCAGATGGCGCCGCCCGGACCGCTCGCGCCCGCCGGGCTGACCACCCGCACGGCGGCGGCCGAGGTCGAGACGGTACCGATGGGTGACCCCGATCCAGCGCCGGTGCCGGCGCCGGCAGGGCCGCGGTCGCCGGACGCCCCCCTGGCGCCGCCCCCCCCCTTCGCGCCGGCGACCCTGCTGGCGGCAGCAACGCGGCTGCCCGCCGGCCCCGCCATCGAGCACGTCACCTATTCGGCGCCGGACGGCATGGTCGTACCGCCCTGGCGCGCCGATCAGTGGCTGCGGCGCCTGGCGCCGTTGCTGCTGGCCGCCGACCGCAACCGCGTCCTCTTCGGCCCCAACTTCCTGCTGCCGCCGCTGTTCCGCTTCGCCGCCGGCGCGCGCGTGGTGGCGATCCACGACCTCGCGTTCCGCCGCCTGCCCTGGGTGGTGCGGCCCGACACCGCGCGGGCGCTCGCCGACGGGTTGGAGCGGACGCTGCTCGAGGCCGACCTGCTGCTCGCCGACAGCGAGACCGTGGCCGGCGAGCTGGTGGCCGGCGGCGTGGCGCCCTCCCGCGTGCGCTCCATTCACCTGGGGCCCGGCCACCTGCCGTCTCCGACCGTGCTCGCCGCCGCCTCGCCGCCACCCGGCACGCCGGCCCGTTACGGCCTCTTCGTCGGCACGCTCGAGCCGCGCAAGAACGTCGCCACGCTGTTGACCGCCTGGCGCCAGCTGCACCGTGACGGCGGCGCCCCGCCGCTCTTGCTGTGCGGCCCGCGCGGCTGGCGTGCGCAGGCGCTGCGGCGGCAGCTCGCCGAGGCCGAGAGCGAGGGCTGGCTGCGCTACCTGGGGTACGTCTCGCCCGTCGAGCTCGCCGCCCTTTATCGCGGCGCCGCGGTCGTGGCCCTGCCGTCGCTTTACGAGGGCTTCGGGATGCCCGCGGTCGAGGCGATGGTGGCGGGCGCGCCGCTGGTGCTGTCGGACCTCCCGGTCTTCCGCGAGGTGGCCGGCGATGCGGCCCTCTACGCGCCGGCCCGGCGGTCCGACGTATGGTGCGAGCGCCTGCGGCAGGTGCTCGAAGACGACGCCCTGCGTCTCACGCTGTCGCGTCGCGCCCGCGAGCGCGGCGCAGGGTTCGACTGGCGGCGTGCCGCCGCCGCCACCGCGGACGCCTGGCGCGAAGCAGCAGGGGCCGCGCCCGGATGAGCGGCCCCGCTCCCGCTCCTACGCCCCCTACCACCGCCGGACCTCCCTCCGCCGGACCTCCTGCCGCCGGATCTCCCGCTGCCGGACCTCCTGCCGCCGGATTTCCCGCTGGCGGCTTTTCCATCGCCGGATCTCTCGCAGCCGGATCTCCCGCTGCCGCTTCTTCCGGCGCCGGACCCAAGGTCGCCATCGACATGCGGGCGCTGGTGCCGCTGCCGACCGGCATCGGCGTCTACACCCGCTCGCTGGCTCTCGCCCTGGCCGGCCGCGGCGGGATGCGCTACCTCGGCCTCGCCCACCGGCCGCCGCGCGGCTCTGGCGAGCTGCGCGCGGCGGGGATCGAGGTCGAGCCCCCGGACGGCGTGCCCGGCGCGCCCGGCTCGGCGGCTGCGGGCCACCCCGACCCAGCCGGACCCGCCGCGCCGCCGTCGCCGCATGGCGTGCTCTCGCCGCTGTCGCGGCTCGGCGTCGTCTGGCAGCAGCTGGTGCTGCCGCGGCGGCTGCGGCGCGGCGACGTGGACCTGCTGTGGTCGCCGCTGCTGACGCTGCCGCTCGACTGCCCGGTGCCGGCGGTGGTCACCGTGCACGACCTCACCGTGCTGCTGATGCCCGAGGCGCACCGCGCCAAGGTGCGCCTCAGCCTGCTGCCTTTCCTCGCCGCCTCGCTGCGCCGCGCCCGGCGCCTGGTGACGCTGTCGCACGCCACAGCCGCGGACATCGCCTTCCACTTCCCTGCCGCCGCCGGCAGGGTCCGCGTGGTCTACCCCGGCGTCGACGACGAGTTCCGGCCCGCAACCGCCGCCGAGATCGCCGCCACCCGCGAGGAGCTCGGCGCCCCGCACGGCTACCTGCTCTACGCCGGCACGCTCGAGCCGCGCAAGAACGTCGGCGCCCTGCTCGACGCCTGGGAATCGCTGGCCGTGGACGATCCGGCCTTCCCGCCCCTGGTGCTGGCCGGCCCCTACGGCTGGGGAAGCCGCGCCCTGGCGAATCGCATCGCCAGGCTGGCCGCGCAACCAGGCCCGGAAGCCGCCGTATCGAGTGCCATCGGCCACGGCGCCTCACGCCAGCGCACCGCCGGCCAGGGAGGTGCCCGCTCGGCGGCCTTTGACCCAGGCGCCACCGGCCCGGCTGCCGCCGGCCCGGTCAGCGCCAACCCGACCGCCGGCGCCGCTGCACCGCGCCTCGCACCAGGCCGCCGGGTGCTCGCGCTCGGCCGCCTCGACCGGGCGCGGCTGGTGCGCGTCTTCCAGGCCGCCAGCCTCTTCGTCTACCCCTCGCTCTACGAGGGCTTCGGGCTGCCGCCGGCCGAAGCGCTGGCCTGCGGCGTGCCGGCGGTGGTCCTCGATACCTCGAGCCTGCCCGAGGTGGTGGGCGACGCCGGCCTGCGGGTCCCGCCCGGCGACACCGCCGCGCTCGGCGCGGCGCTCGCCCGCCTGACCGCCGACCCCGGTCTCGCCGCCGAGCTCGCGGGCCGCACCGCCGCGCAGGCCGGCCGCTTCCGCTGGCAGCGCGCGGCGGCCGAGATGGAAGAGGTCTTCCGCGAGGCGCTGGCGCGCGACGGCTGCGGTTGAAGGAGCGATAACTGTCAGGGCGCGAGCTACAATGAAGGTGCGCTTGCCAAACAAGACCTACAGGATCGGAATCGACGCCCGCAAGCTCCAGGACTTCGGGATCGGCACCTACGTCCGCAACCTGGTCCGGGCGCTGGCCGGCATCGACACCGGCGGCCTCGCGCTGACCTATGTGCTGCTGGTGCGGCCCGAGGACCGCGAGCAGCTCGCCGATCTGCCCGCCAACTTCGAGCTGGCGGTCGAGAGCGCCCCCGTCTATTCCATCCGCGAGTTGATGACGCTGTCCTGGCAGCTGTGGCGGCAGCGGCTCGATCTCTATCACGCCACCCATTACGTGCTGCCCGCCGCCCTGACGCCGCGGGTGGTGGTCACCATCCACGACATCATCCACCTGCTCTACCCCGAGTTCCTGCCCAGCCGCATGGCGTTCCTCTACGCCCGCCGCATGATCCATCGCAGCTTGACGCGCGGCGACCGCATCATCGCCGTGTCGCAGAACACCCGCGCCGACCTGATGCAGCAGTTCGCCGTGGACGGGCGCAAGATCGAGGTGATCTACAACGGCGTCGAAGATGTCTTCCGCCGGCGCCTGCCGGACGACGAGATCGAGCGCGCGCTGCGCAGCGTGGGGATCACCCGCCCCTACCTGCTGTTCGTCGGCAATCCCAAGCCGCACAAGAACCTCGACACCGTCGTGCAGGCGTACGCCCGCGCCCGCCGGCTGGCGCCGTTCGACGCGCCGCTGATCTGCGTCGGCAACCGCTCCGGCTCGGAGTTCAAGATCCGCCAGCGCGCCGAGCACCTCGGGCTCGGCGACCAGGTGCGCCTGCTCGGCCACGTCGCGCACGAGATCCTGCCGGCCATCTACCAGGGCGCCGCGCTCTTCCTCTATCCCACGCTCTACGAGGGCTTCGGCCTGCCGGCCGTCGAGGCGATGGCCTCGGGCGTCGCGGTCATCACCTCCAACACCTCGGCGCTCAAGGAAATCGCGCAGGGCTACGCGCACCTCGTCGATCCGCTCGACATCCCGGCCATGGCCAAGGCCATCGCCCAATGCATGACCGACGCCGACCACCGCGCCGCGCTCTCGCGCCTCGGCCTGCGGCGGGCCCAGGACTTCCGCTGGGAACGGACCGCCGCCAAGACGCTTGGCGTCTACCTGTCGGTGCTGGGTCTGCCGCCCCTGCGGACCGTCGAGGAATCCGGCGCCCTGCCCCTGGCCGCGGCGCCGGCAGCCGCGTCCGCACCGCCTTCGGCACCGGCGCCGGCGCCGGCTTCCAATCCAGGATCGACGTCCGCGTCCGCGGGTTCACCGGCGCCGGCTCTCGAGCCGGCATCGGCATCGGCGTCGTCACCGGCATCGCCGGCCTCGAAAGAAGGTGGCGGTTGAGGGTGGCGCTGGTCCACGACTGGCTGACCGGCATGCGCGGCGGCGAGAAGGTGCTCGAGCAGCTCGGCGCCCTCTTCCCCCAGGCGCCGATCCACACCCTCTTTCATTTTCCCGGCAGCGTCAGCGCCGCGCTCGAGCGCCATCCGATCCGCACCAGCTTCCTGCAGCGCGCGCCCGGCATCCGCCGTCATTACCGGCGTTACCTGCCGCTGTTCCCGGCCGCCATCGAGGAATTCGACCTGGCGGGTTTCGACCTGGTGATCTCGTCGAGCCACTGCGTCGCCAAGGGCATCATCCCCCCGCCCGACGGTCTCCATGTCTGCTACTGCCACACGCCGATGCGCTATGCCTGGGACCAGGAGCACGCCTACTTCCCGCGGCGCCGCGGCCTGCTGGCGCGGGTGCGGTCGCTCACCCTCACCGCGTTGCGCGCCTGGGACGCCGCCGCCGCCGCGCGCGTCGATCTGTTCGTCGCCAACTCGAGCTTCGTGGCGCGCCGCATCCGCGCCTACTACGGCCGCGACGCCGAGGTGGTGCATCCGCCCGTGGCGGTGGATTACTTCACTCCCGCGCCGGCTTCGGCGCCGGCCCGGGCTGCGGCGTCCAAGCCGGGCGCCGCCGGCGGCGGGCGCGGCGGCTACGCGCTGGTCGTCTCGGCGCTCGCCCCGTACAAGCGCATCGAGGTCGCCATCGCCGCCTGCGAGCGCGCCGGCATCGAGCTGCGCATCGCCGGCGACGGCCCCCAACGCGCGCGCCTCGCGCGTCTGGCCGGCCCGGGCGCCCGGCTGCTGGGACGGGTCGACGACGAGCAGCTGCGCGATCTCTACCGCGGCGCCCGCATGCTGGTGCAGCCCGGGGTCGAGGACTTCGGCATCGCCGCGGTCGAGTCCCTGGCCTGCGGCACGCCGGTGGTGGCGGCGGCGCGCGGCGGCGTGCTCGACGTCGTCGCCGACGGCCGTCACGGGGTGCTTTACGACGACCCGGGTGACGGCCATGGTCCCGGCTCAGCCGCCGCGCTCGCCGCCGCGATTGACAAAGCCGGGCAGATGAGCTGGAATCCCTTGGACCTGCGCAACCGGGCGGAGTCGTTTGCCGCCGGGCACTTTGCCGACCGGATGCGGTCGCTGGTGGCCAACAACGAGGGCCGGGCACTGATCTCGCGGCAAGTGTCGAGGGTACACCTCCGTTGATCCGACAACGTCATCGCATCACCTCGGGCATCTACCTGGCGACCGACTTGGCGGCGACGCTGGCGGCCTTCGCCGCCGCCTGGCTGCTGCGTTTCGAGCTCGCGGTCATCCCGCTCACCAAGAGCGTCCCGAGCTTCGGCCCCTACCTCTACCTGCTGCCGTTCGTCCTGGTGCTGTGGCCGCTGGTGTTCTACTTCCACGGCCTCTATCAAAGCCGCCGCGGCCGCAGCCAGATCGACGAGACCGTCACCATCCTGCTGGCGGTGTTGCTCGCCACGGTCCTGCTGTCGGTGGTGATCGCCTGGTACCGCCCGCCGGCGGCGCCGGGCAGCCACGAATACTTCACCTACAGCCGCGCCTTCCTCGGTC
>DATKFK010000021.1:0-3765 GCA_035544375.1 Thermoanaerobaculia bacterium | reverse complement strand
TGCCGAGCTGGCGAGCAGGGCGAGCCATCGCAGCTTGGCTCTGTAGTTCATCGACGAGACGAAGAGCCAGGAAACAGAGTAAGAAATCAGTATCTCGATACCCTTAGCCACCCATCCAGGGAGCACGCCAAAGACTCGGCGATCCAGGAACGCCTCGACATAATTTGCATGGAGGAGCACGCCGGGAGCGTCGCCTACAGGGGTGTAAAAATTATCGATGAATCCACCTAGCCCGACGCCGTCGGCGTGCGCAAAGCTGCCGACGAGTGCAACTCGATGCGCGACCAAAGAACGCCAACTTCCCTGCGGCTGCCCCAGCACGTCGTGGGCGCTGACTTGAAAAGCGAAATCTTCCTCCTTCAGGAACCGTCCGTACAGCACTCCATCTTGCTCGTTGGGCACGTGAATCGACACGTTCTTGGCGATGGCAATTTGCCGGGCGAAGGACGGGATACGTCGCCTCGGCCATCGAATAGCTGACGAAATCGGCACGTGACGGAGGTCCCACCGAGGATTGATGAAGCCAAACCACACGGTCGGCGGAAAGCGATGGTCTCCGAAGATGGTCAGGTTGACCGGGTAATCATCGGTTCGACGGCTATAGTGATGGTAATCGAGAGTAAGCGGCAGCACCACCTTGAGAGTGGGTTTCGCGACTCGTTCGACGGCGGCGATGAGCTGTTTCGTTTCGTCGATGTAATCCGGACTGTCGGGAATTACTCCGGATGCCACTCGCGTGCCCTGCACGGGTGCATCGAGATTGAAGTCCAGCGCGATCACTGACGGATCGGCGGCAGCCAAGGCCTCGACGAGGCGTGCAAGATAGTCGCGCTTGATCGGGGTTCGCCGATCGAGGCCGCCTCGCCAGAACTCGTCGTCATCGATCTTGACCACCGCCACATTCGGCGCTTCCACGCCGCGTGGACCGATGCCTGCAAGCTTCTGGTACGCCCAGTAACGCGCCTCGAGCCCAACGTAGTGGGAATCAAGGAGGTCGCCGCAGCCCACTCCGAGGAGGATGAACAGCGACACGTAGGCCCAGTATCGCCATGGCTTGCCCCCCAATCGGGGGACCCGCCACCGGCTCACGGCTCTCTTCCATCTCCTACCGCGACGTAGCGATGGCGGCCTGCCGGATCTCGGAGGGCCAAGCGACAGGAGCCTCCGCATCCAACTGAGGGCAGCAGGCAACACTTTGATGACGACCCCGAGTCGGCAAGCCGGCAGCGGTGACCACGATGCGGGCGGCAGGCCGCCGGAGGGTCAGCGCCTGGACCCGCGGGAGGTCGAATGGAAGCGTGGGGGCGGCGGCGGGTGCCCTTCCTTCTGGCCTGCCGGTCGGGACCAGGGACCTTGAGAGCCGGACGGAGCTTGGGCAGATTTCGGCGTCTGGTGAGGGTCGGACTGACCTTGGTAGGGAGCCTGGGACTCTTGAGAGCTCGACGCTTGGCGAGGGTAGGGCTGACCTTCGTTGGGAGCCTGGGAGGCGGTATCCGCAGGTTGGTATTGCGGCTCACTTGCCTGGGGAGAGTCTTGGCCGGGCTCTGTGGCACAGCCGGCCAGAAGAGCTGCCAGACCCATCAGACACAGGTAAGCGATCATCCTCCTCATGATATCTCCTCTCCGTTCAGGCCTTGTCTGCTCATCAACGTAGCAGTATCGCAAGGCTAGCGCAAGCTAATGCACGCATGCGTATTTGCACAAAATGCGTAATTTTGGAGCTGCGCTTGTCGCCCTCCTAAGGAAACTGTCGGCCGGAGCGAAGGGGCGGGGCGTCCGGTTGCCGCTGGCAATGGCGGCTAGGGCCAAAGGCGCGCCACGGCAGCTGGACCTGGCGTCAGATCGGCGGCGCGCGGGCCTCGGCTGACGAGATCCACCCGGCGGCCGAGCAGGCCTTCGGTCCTGGCGACCACCGACGCCTCGGCCGGGTCGCAGTCCTGAAGCTCGGGCTCCACCCGCGACAAGAGGCCGGTCAGCCTGGCCTGGCGCTCGAGCGAGCGTTCGCCGGGGGCGATCAACCGCTTCACCAGGCCGGTGGAGGAGCCCGCCGGTGCCGCCTCGACGAGGTCGGCGTCGGCGTCGCCCGGCGCCGCGGCGCTCGCGAACCGGTAGCTGTCGCACACCTGCCAGCGGCGCAGCCGCGGCGGGACGTCGAGGTGAGTGAGGGCGAGGAGGTCGATCGGGCCCACCACGTCGAGCGCGTACCGCGCCAGCACCGCGTCGAACCAGCCGTAGCGCACGGGACCCTGCCATGGCCCGCGGCGATTGTGCTCGACGACCGCCGGCCGCAGCTCCGCGGTCTCGGTCGGCAGCGGCCCCGGCCCGTGGCGCACGGCATGCGCGCGCATCACCCCGATCCGCTCCACGCTGGCGCCGGGAGCCGCCACGGCGAGGATCTCGTGGGCATGGTCGAGGGTGCAGCGCGACCAGGTGGTGTACGGGTGGAAGCCGGCCCACTCGTCGAGCAGCACGCCCTGGGCGCCCTCGAAGACCACCGCCGGGGCCCCGTCGAGCCATGACCCCAGGGTGGCGTCCTCGGTCACCTGGCCGCCCCGGGCCAGCGCGGCCGCCTGCGCTGCCCACCGCTCCGGGACGCCGGCGGCGGTGAAGACGGCGCTCTCGCGGGTCTTGCCGGCGCCGGCGTGGACCGCCGCGGCGAGCGCCGCGATCTCGTCGCGCTTGCGCTCCCGGACGCGCCGCAGCTTGCGGCGGAGCCGCGGCGGGTCGCGGAGGTCGCCGGCCACGATCGCCTCGTCCGGCCACGCCAGGGCGTCCTGGACGGCCTCGCCGACGCCGGCGCCGCAGCTGCCGTGGCGGGCCTCGCCGCGCGCCATCTCGCGCAGGCGGCCCGCCGCCTGGTGGAAAGGGGTGATGAGCAGGGCGGCCTCGCTGATCCGCAGGCGCGCCAGGACGTTGCCGGCGCCTTTGGCGCGCAGGGCCTCCGCCTCGAGGAGCAGCGCCGTGGGGTGAACCACGACGTGGCGCGAGAGGAAGGTGCGGACGCTCGCGACGAAGGAGCCCGCGCCGAGCTGGGCGAACGTGTGGTGGCGGCCGTCGGGGGCCACGACGTTGTGGCCGGCCTGCGCGCCGCCGTTGTAGCGCACCACCACGGTGGCGCCGGTGCGGCGCACCAGGAAATCCGTCAGCAGGCCCTTGCCCGCGTCGCCAAACCCGAGATCGACCACCAGGAACGCGCGCACCGCGCCCGCGCTCATCGACCCCAGAGCCGGCTCCAGAAGCTGCCGCCCCGGCTGCGGTCGGTGCGGTCGGTGCCGTCGGTGCGCGTAGGGCCGGCGGTGCCGCCGCTGCCGCCTTGGCTGCCGATGCCGCCGCCGGTCCCGCCCAGCGGCTCGAGGGTCCTGGCGACCGCACCCGCGCGGTCCTTGGGCATTCCCGCCGCGAGCAACCGGCGCTGGAGGTCGCGGGCGCCGTCCACCAGGCCCTCGTGCAGGAGGATGGCGCCGGCAGTCACGAAGCAGACGTCGGTGGGCGCCTCCATGCACAGCACGTGGTCGCCGAGCAGGTCGCGCCAGCGCCGCTCGCAGCGGCGGCGGCTCTCGCGGTTGGGGATGAGGAAGAAGGGGACGAAGGTCTTCTGCAGCTCGGCCACCACCTCCTCGACCTTGAGGTCGTCGTCGAGCCGGTCGCCGAGGACCGCCTCGACGACGTGCCGTGACAGGATCGGGTACGGACGCTCGTCGCCGGTCATGAACAGGTAGCCGCGCCGGCGCCGTTTGATCATGCAGTCCATCTCGGTGTGCAGGG
>DATKFK010000020.1:0-4136 GCA_035544375.1 Thermoanaerobaculia bacterium | reverse complement strand
CCGGAAACGACGCGGGCGAGACCCTGTCGAATGCCGGCGCGGCGGCGGTGCCGGGCGGCGCCGGCGCGGCGGACGAGGGCGCGGCGGACGAGACCACGCAGGAGAGCGCGCCGGGGGCCGCCATGGCGGAGGGCGCCGCCGCGGCCGCGCCGCCCTCGCCGAGCGGCGGCGAGGAGACGGCCGATCGCCAAGAGATGCCCGGCGACGAGAGCGCGGCAGGTCCTCCTGAAGCCGTCCAGCCGGCGCGGGACGAGACCTCCCCGCAGGCCGAGCGCGGCGGCGAAACCGGCGGCGAGGAAGAGGCCGCCGCGACCGAGGCTGGCGGACAGGCGGCGGGCGATGCCGGCGCTGCCGCGGGACCGGCGGGGCCACGCCTGTGGGTGTCGGTGCGCGGCACCCCCGGGCAGGTCTACGTGCTGCAGCACTTCGAGCAGAAGACCGAGTACACCTTCCACGACGCGGGGCTCTACTGGATCTCGACGGTCCACTCCGGCGACCCGCGCGACTCGGTCGACGCCACGGCGATCCTGACCTCTCATCCTGCTCGTGGTAGCGCCGGCGATTCTCGCGAGCGGCTGGAAAAGAGCGCGGCGGTGGCGATCGACGGCCAGCACGCCTGGGCGCGCCGCTTCGACCTGCTCGGCCCGCTGGAGCTCTTTGTCGAGATCGGCGACCAGGGCGCCTACGAGACCCTGTGCGACGAGCAACGAGTGCCGCGACTGGCGACAGGCGGTCGCGGCTCCGATGGTCGCCAGTCGCGACACTCGTTGCTTGTCGGAGCCGCGGCCACGGGCGGCGGCCAGGTCCGTCTCGAGCCCTACCTGACCTCGCGGCCCGAGAATTACAAGGCGCCGAGCTTCAGGCGCTGCGGTGCGCGCTGGGACCTGGACGGGGGGCTCTACGTGCTCACCGCCGTCCCCTTGCGGCGCGGCGGCATCGTCACGCTGGGAGTGCGGCCGGCAGGCAAATTCGGCAAGCTGCTGGAAGAGGCCGCCGCCCCGGGCGCCGGCCGCGATCCGGTGCGCGCCTCGTCACGGCTCGCCCCCACGCTGCTCGACCCCGCCCGCGAGTACACGCTGACCCTCAACCGGCAGCCGGGAGTCGACGCCGGCCTGGTGCTCAGGTCCTGGCCGGTCGACCTCGGTCAGCCGCTCCCGGTCACCCAGCGTCCCGGCGAGCCGCTGCAGCTCGAGTTCACCAGCGCCGCGGCCGGCACCCTGCGGGCCGAAGCCGAGGACGGCCGCCTGCTCGAGGCCATGGTCGATGGCGGCCCCTGGCAGACGGCGGCCGAGGTGGCGCCCGGCGCCCACAAGCTGCAGGTCCGCGATCCGGGCGAGGCGGCCGCGGCCCAGACCGTCTCCTACTCGCTGTGGGTCGAGCCCAGGGAGCTGGCCGCGGCGGCGCCGTTGCCGCCGCTGCCGGCCGCGGCGCTCGCCGCGCTGCCGCGCTTCCCGGTGCTGCGCCCGGGAGCTCCCCGCTTCATCGACCTGGTGCGCGGCGAGAGCGCCGCGTTCCTGGTGCAGGCGGACCAGCCCGCGCTCTACCAGCTGCAGACGACCGGCGTGCTCGCCACCAGCGCCGCGCTGCGCACCCGCACCGTCACCAGCCTGGCCGCGGGCAGCGCCAACGGCGTCGGCCGCAACGCCCTGGTGCGCCAGTACCTGCGGCAGGGCGACTTCCAGGCGACGGTGACCGCCGAGGGCCGCTCCCAGGGGCATCTCGGCGTCGAGCTGCTGGCGACGCCGCTGCTCGATGGCGGCGAGCTGCGCCTGGCCGCCCCGGCGCGCATCACGCTGCCCGCCGGACAGGGGGTGGTCTACCGGTTCACCCTCGCGGAGGCCGGCGACTACCACCTGCTGGCGATGGGCCTGGGCTTCGTCTACAGCTGCCGGCTCGAGGACGCCGCCGGCTGGCCGATCGCGACGCCCGGCATCGCCGCGGATTTCTCGAGGAAGCTGCCGCCCGGCAGCTATCGGTTGGTGCTGCTGCCGCAGCCGATCGCCGGCCGGGCCGTCACCCTGCTGAGCCGCCGGCAGGAGCCGCCGCGCCTGCCCGGCCACGGCCCGCATCCGCTGCCGCTCGACACCGCCGTCGAGCACGTGTGGCAGGAGCCCGCCGGCGCGGACGGCGCTCCCGGCGACACGCCGGCACAGCGGCCGCCGGACCTGTGGCGCTTCGACCTGCCCGCCGCGGCGACGGCCACCATCACCCTCGACGCCGAGATGCAGGGGACGCTGACCCGCCTCGGCACGGGTGGCGCGGGCGCCGCCGCCGCGGATGCCGCGCCGGCTGCCGAGCTGGGACAGGTGCCGCCGGGCCGCGGCCTGACGCTCGAGCTCGCTGCTGGCCACTACCAGCTGGCGGTGGTCTGCTCGCGGCGCAACAGCCTGGTGCGCTACCGGGTGCGGGTCGCGACCGCGGAGCTGGTGGACGGCGAGGAGCCGCTGCTGTCGGCGCCGGCCACCCTCGACGTGTCGGTCGGCGGCGGCGGACTGGTCGAGATCGCCTCCTACTCGGCGAGCGACGTGCGGGCGCGGCTCTACGCCGCCGACGGCAGCCTGGTCGCCGACGAGGACGACCGCCCGGACGACTGGAACTTCCTGATCTCCGAGCGCCTGGCCGCCGGCCGGTACCGGCTGGAGATCGAGCCGGTCGGCAGCCGCCGGGCCAAGGTGCGCGTGTCGATGCGGACCGCCCCCGAGGTGGCGGACAAGCCGCTGGCGCTGCCCCATGCCGGCGACGTCGCGCTGGCCGGCGAGGTCCGCCTGCTGCCGCTCGTCGTGCCGAGCCAGGCCAACCTGCTGCTGGTCGCGGCCCGCTCCCAGGAAAACCTCGGCCTCGGCCTCGAGGTGCGGCAGGGCGATGCCTGGCGGCGGGTCGGCAGCAGCACCGGGCGCGAACCGCGGCTGGAGGTGGCGCTGAACGCCGCCGGCTCCTATCGCCTGCGCCTATGGTCCCTCGAACGCCGCGGCAGCCCGGTGCGCCTGACCGCCGCCGCGGTGACCGCGCCGCACATCCGCGAGGGGCAGCTGGCCAAGGGCGCCGCGCTGCCGCTGGTGCCCAGGCTCGAGCCGCCGCTCGGGCCGCTCGCCGCGGCGGTGGTCGAGCTCGACCGGCCCGGCCTGGTTCGCCTGCGGCTCGCCGCCTCGGCAGAGCGATCCGGCAAGACGCGGCAGGCTTCTCCGACCGGCGGCGGTGCGGCCGGCGCCGATGAAGCGGGCGCCGACGACGCCGGGGCCGGCTGGCGCGGCGGGTCGGTGTCCGGCCAGGTGCTGGCCCCCCTGCCGGCGATCGGCGCCGTGACGATGAGCGGCCTTGGCGCAAGCGGCGGCCGGATCTGGCTGGTGGCCGCGGCGCCTCGCGGCGCGCCGCACCTGCGCGGCGAGCGCCTGGCGCTCGGGTCGGGCCTCGACCGCGCGGTCGCCTTCCACCTGCCCGCCGCGAGCGCGGCGGCACCGCCTGCGTCGTCCGTGCCGGCCCCGCCGACCCCGACGGCCCAGCCAGCCCAGCTGCCCCCGCCGATCATCAGCTGCGATCTCGACCGCGGCAGAGGGACCGCCGCCGCCGGACCGGTGCTGGCTCTGGTCACCGCGCTGGCCGGCCAGCCGGCGGTCCGCGTCGCCGATGCGGCCAGCCCAGGCGGCAGCGGTTCGCCTGGCAGTCGTGGCGCCGGCGGCGCCGGCGGCGCCGGCGCGCCGGGCACCGGCGCGGCCGCCACACTGGCGATCGGCCCGCGCTCGGCGGTCTCGGTGGCGCTCGCCCCGCGCCGGCCGTCGGCGCAGGTGTGGGACGCCGAGCCCCCCCCGCCCGGAGCGGCGGCGCCACCGGAGGTGCGGCTGGCGCAGCTCAGCTTCCCGGCGCCACGCCGGGAGACCGCCTCCTTCGGGGTCGCCGGCGGCAGCCTGAACGGTTTCGAGGCCCGGGAATTCGAGTTGCCGCCCGGCGCCAAGAAGGTCCGCCTCAGCCTGGGGGCGGCGACGGTCGCCGTGCTCTCGGACGGCGACGTCGCGGACAGCACCCACTGGCAGGGCGGGCTGCCCTTCGAGGAGCTGCTGGCGAGCGGCGCCACCCGCCTCACCCTGCTGCACACCGCCAGCGGCTCCGACCCCTTCACCTTCGAGGTGCTGCCGCGCGCC
>DATKFK010000019.1:0-7096 GCA_035544375.1 Thermoanaerobaculia bacterium | reverse complement strand
GGGCAGCTCGCCCCCGATCCGGCGACCCCGGCGACCCTGTACCTGCTGGCCGTCGGCCTCTACAAGACCACCGACGGCGGCGCCACTTTGCAGAAGCTGCCGCTGCCGGGGTCGGCCGTCGCCCTCGTCATCGACCCGGGTGCCCCGGCCACGCTGTATGCCGCGGTCCGTCCGGGCGCCGCGGCCATGATGTTCAAGAGCCTCGACGGAGGGGGCAGCTGGTCGGCGGCGGCGCAGGGCCTGCCGGCCGGCGCCCAGGCCACCGTGCTCGCCATCGATCCGGCGGCGCCTGCCAGCCTTTACGTCGCCACCGATCAGGGTGTCTTTGCCAGCACCGACGGCGGCGCCACCTGGGCCGCGCTCGACCAGGGCCTCGCGGGCCTCCGGGTGCTGACCCTGGCCGTGGTCGCGGGGACGGCCGGCGGCGGGCCGTCGACGGTCTGCGCCGGGACGGAGGGCGCCGGCCTCTTCACCCTGCAGCCGGTCCCGTGATAGCCGGACCCGGCGCCGCGGCAGCGCCTGAAAATCCTCCCGGCTGAAGACGCGCACCGCCGCCGTCAGCGGTGCGGACGTGGTCGTCGACGACGGATCTCCTTCGCTTCCTGGTCCGAGCGGACGCCGCCTGAACTTGCCGCCAGGGGCGCCGTATAGGATGACGGAATGCTCTCTGCCGAACCTGCCGCCGGCAGCACCCTTGCCGCTCCCGCGGCCGGCGGGCCCGCCGCGACGGGGCGCCCGCGGCCGCGGATTCGATGGCTGCGGAACCTGTTGCTGGCGGGAGGCATCGGGTTTGCGGCCGGAGCCATGGTGTCGCTCCAGGACCGCGGCGCCGAGTTAGCCATCTCGCTGGCGATCGGCACCCTGGTCGGCATCCTGATCATGCTGTTCGCCCGGCTCCTCTTTGCCCGGTGGGACGGCGCCATCGGCCGCCTTCCCCGGCGTCGTGCTGCCGCCGCGCGCGCCGCGCTGTTCGCGGCGAGCGGGCTGGCGGGCTGGTTCGTGGTGGAAGGCCTGGCAGTCCTGTTCCTCAACCACCACTTCGGCCGGGGGACCCTGGTCTACGTGACGATCACGGTTGGCCTGGCGGTGAGCACGGGCTTCGGCTTCTACAGCTTCGAGGTCCTCCTCACCCGGCTCGAAACCAGCATCGCCCGCCTCAAGGAAGTCGAGTACGCCGAGAAGGAGCTGCAGCTGGCGCGCGAGCTGCAGAGCCGCCTGCTGCCGCCGCCCGCGATCGACGGCGACGGTTACCGCGTCGGCGCCCGCAACCTGGCCGCCCGCCTCGTCGCCGGAGACTTCTACGACTCGTTCCTGCTGCCGGACGGCGCGGTCGGCGTGGTGGTGGGCGACGTCGCCGGCAAGGGCATGGCGGCCGCCCTGATCATGGCCTCGGTCAAGGCGATGCTGCCGCTCGTCTCCGCGGCCCGCTCCGCCGCCGATACCCTGCGCGAGCTCAACCGCCGCCTCGCCGCGGAGCTGCCGGAGCGCGAGTTCGTGGCGCTGGCCTTCGCCCGCTTCGAGCCGGCCGGCGGCGAGGTGGAGCTGGCCAACGCCGGCCTGCCCGACCCTTACCTGCTGACCGCCGGCGCGCCGCCGGCGCCCCAGGTGGTGCCCGGACCGCGCCTGCCGCTGGGCGTCTGGGCCGAGGTCGCCTACAGCTCCCTCTCCCTGCGGCTCGCACCGGGCGACCGGCTGTTGCTGCTGAGCGACGGCCTGGCCGAGGCGCCTGCCGCGAACGGCGAGCCGCTCGGCTACGGGGCGCTCGCCGGCCTGCTGGCGGCGAACGGAGACCGGGACGGCCGCGGCGAGGCGCCGCTGGCATGGGTCGATCGCCTGCTCGAGCGGGTGCGGGGCGCCACCCGGCCGGCCCTCGAGGACGATTGGACGGCGCTGCTGCTCGAGCGGCACGCGCCGGTCGCCGGGAATTCGTGACCTAGTTACTATCCTTTACATGGCATCGGGCCCTCTGCTACCTTGCCCGTTGGGTTTTTGGTGCCAGTGCCTGGCGGAGACCCGAGGACGCCGCCTCCCCTTCGCTCCGGCCCAACCGTTTCTTCTTGACCCTGCATGCCGATGCCGGAAACCTCCATCGCCGCCTTCGCCGCCCCGGCGACACCCCAGGGCTCGACCCTGGCCGGCCCGCGGCGGGTGCTGGACCTGATCGGCAACACGCCGCTCGTCGACCTCTCGGAGCTGACCGGGCGGCCCGAGGTCCGGCTGCTGGCCAAGGCCGAGCACGCCAACCCGGGCGGCTCGGTCAAGGACCGCCCCGCCCTCGCGATCATCCTGGACGCGGAACGGCGCGGGTCGTTCGCCGCGCCGGGACCCGGCGCCGCCGGCAGGCGCCTGCTCGACGCCACCTCCGGCAACACCGGCATCGCCTACGCCATGATCGGCGCCATCCGTCGCATCCCGGTGACCCTGTGCATGCCCGAGAACGCCAGCCCCGAGCGCCGCAAGATCCTGCTCGCCTACGGCGCCGAGCTGCATCTGACCGATCCGCTCGCCGGCAGCGACGGCGCCATCGCCGAGGCCCGCCGGCTGGCCGCGGCGGAGCCCGAACGCTTTGCCTACCTCGACCAGTACTCGAACCCCGAGAACTGGGGAGCGCACTACCGCACCACCGGCCCCGAGATCTGGGCCCAGACCGGCGGCGAGATCACCCATTTCGTCGCCGGCCTCGGCACCAGCGGCACGTTCATGGGCGTGGGGCGCTTCCTGCGCGACACCCGGCCGGCGGTGAGGCTGATCTCGGTCGAACCCGACTCGCCGTTCCACGGCCTCGAGGGCATGAAGCACATGGCCTCGGCCCTGGTGCCGCGGATCTACGACCCCGCGCTGGCCGACGAGGCGCGCGAGATGCCGACGGAGACTGCCTACGCGATGGTGCACCGGCTCGCGCGCGAGCAGGGGCTGCGCGTCGGGGTCTCCGCCGGCTGCAACGTCGCCGCCGCCCTGGCGGTCGCCGAGGCGGTGCCGCGCGGCGCCGCCGCCACCATCGTCACCGTGCTGTGCGACGGCGCCGACAAGTACCTCTCCGAGCACTTCTGGGAGGAGGGGCCCGCCGCATGAGCGAGATCAGCCGTCCCGACGCCGAAACCGAGCCGGCGGCCCCAACCCTGACCGTCGCCGCCGCCGACCTCGACGAGATCGGCCGCCATGCCGAGCGCACCTACCCCGAGGAATGCTGCGGCGTCCTGCTCGGCGAGGAGCGCGGCGGCGCGACCCGGGTGGACCGCATCGTGGCGGCCGCCAACGAGCGCGGCGACAGCCGCCACAACCGCTTCGTCATGAGCCCCGAGACCGTTCTCGCCGCGCACAAGGAGGCGCGCGCGGCGGGCCTCGCGGTGGTGGGCTACTACCATTCGCACCCCGACCACCCGGCCGAGCCCAGCGAGTTCGACCGCGAGCATGCCTGGCCGGGGCTCTCGTACCTGATCGTTTCGGTCCGCCGCGGCCAGATGGACAGGGCCAGGAGCTGGCGGTTGCGCGACGACCGCGAGCGCTTCGAGGAGGAGCGCCTGGCCGGCGCCTCCGGCGACCGGCAGCATCACGCCTGAGCGGCGCCGCAAGGCAGCCGCCGGCAGACCATCACAAGGAGAGACGTCCCATGGCCACGATCCAGATCCCGACTCCGTTGCGGCGCTTCACCGCCGAGGCGGGTGACGTGGAGGTCCAGGGCGCCACCGTGGACGAGGCGCTCGGCGACCTCACCCGGCGGTACCCCGGCCTCAAGCCGCACCTCTACACCGCCGAGGGCGCGCTGCGCAGCTTCGTCAACGTCTTCCTCAACGACGACGACGTCCGCCACCTCGAGCGCGGCGCCACCAAGGTCGCGCCCGGCGACACGCTGACCATCATCCCGTCGATCGCCGGCGGCAGCGCCGTCGCCAACCCGCCCCGGGGCGCGGCGTCCCCGGACACCGGCGAGCTGCCGGCGCTCGGCCCCGAGGAGATCCGCCAGTACAGCCGCCACCTGATCATGCCGGAAGTGGGGATGGAGGGGCAGCGGCGGCTCAAGGCCGCCAAGGTGCTGATGATCGGCGCCGGCGGCCTCGGCTCGCCGCTCGGGCTCTACCTGGCCGCCGCCGGCGTCGGCACCCTGGGAGTGGTCGATTTCGACGTCGTCGACGAGAGCAACCTCCATCGCCAGGTGCTGTTCAGCCATGCCGACGTCGGCAGGCCCAAGCTCGACGCCGCGGTCGAGCGGCTGCGCGGCATCAACCCCTACATCACGCTGCAGCCGCACCCGGTGCGGCTCGACTCGAGCAATGCCCTCGAGCTGTTCGCGCCGTACGACATCGTCGTCGACGGCACCGACAACTTCCAGACCCGGTACCTGGTGAACGACGCCTGCGTGCTCTCCGGCAAGCCCAACGTCTATGGCTCCATCTTCCGCTTCGAGGGCCAGGTGTCGATCTTCTGGGGGGCCCGGGGACCTTGCTACCGCTGCCTCTTCCCGGAGCCGCCACCGCCCGGACTGGTGCCTACGTGCGCCGAGGGCGGCGTGCTCGGGGTGCTGCCGGGAATCGTCGGCGCGCTGCAGGCCAACGAGGTGATCAAGCTCATCGTCGGCGCCGGCGAGCCGATGATCGGCCGGCTCCTGCTGGTCGACGCGCTGAAGATGAAATTCCGCGAGCTCAAGCTGCGCAAGGACCCCGCCTGCCCGATCTGCTCCGAGCACCCGACCCAGCACGAGCTGATCGACTACGACCAGTTCTGCGGCCTCGCGCCGCCGCCTGCCGGCGCGAGCGACGGGCGGGCCGGGGAGACCGCCGGCGGCGGGGGGCACGCCGCGTCAGGGATCGGCGGCGCGGCCGCCGGCGCCGAGGAAGGCGGCGAGCTCGCGTTCGATGTCGACGCCGCCGAGGTCAAGCGCTGGCTCGACGAAGGGCGGGACGTCAAGCTCATCGACGTGCGCACGCCGCTAGAGCACACCATCTGCCGCATCGAGGCGGCGCGCCTGGTGCCGCTGCAGGAGCTCCCAGACGAGCTCGAGCACCTCGATCCGGCGGCGCACTACGTGGTCCATTGCCACCACGGCGGCCGCTCCGCCCAGGCTGTCGAGCTGATGCGGCAGCGCGGCTACGCCGCGGCGCAAAACCTTGCCGGCGGCATCGACGCCTGGAGCCGCGAGGTCGATCCCGCGGTGCCGCGCTACTGAAGCCCCGCAGCCGGTCGCAAATTCAAGCCGGCGGGAACCCTCCCTGGTTCCGGGCGTAATGACCAGATTGGATCGAAGTCTGGCACTCCCAGGGGGGTTCGCCGATGCCCAGAATGAGGTCAGGGCTGCGCTGGCTCGCAGCCGCCGCGGCCGCCGCTCTTGCCGTGGTCGTTCCCGCCGCTGCCCAGCGTCCGCCGGACGCGCCGCCGCCGCCGCGCGAAGAGTCGCCGCGTCCGGAGGGCCGCCGCGCCGACATGCCGCCGGACTCGGCGCGCGCCGCGGCGGAAGAGCCGTCGCGGCGGGAGGGCTAGGCGGCGGGCCGCGGTGACCGCGACCGCGACCACGGCCGCCAGGCCGAGGAGAAGCTGGTCACCACGCATCACAAGGCGCGGATCGGCGGGCGCGAGATCGCCTACACCGCGACCGCCGGCACCATGCTGCTCAAGCGCGACGACGGCAGGGTGCGCGCCACCGTCTACATGACCGCCTACACCCGCGACGGCGTCTCGGACGTGGGCCACCGGCCGATCACGTTCGCCTACAACGGCGGCCCGGGCTCCGCCTCGGCATGGCTCCACATGGGCGCCTTCGGCCCGCGGCGGGTGGTCATGGAAGACGAGGGCTGGCCGTCCCCGCCGCCGTACCAGATCGCCGACAACAACGAATCGCTGCTCGACGTCACCGACCTGGTCTTCATCGACCCCGTCTCGACCGGCTTCAGCCGGCCGGCGCCGGGCGAGGACCCGGCCAGCTTCCACGGCGTGCGCGAGGACATCGAGTCCGTCGGCGACTTCATCCGGGAATACATCTCGCGCTTCGAGCGCTGGGCGTCGCCCAAGTTCCTGGCCGGCGAGAGCTATGGCACCACCCGCTCCGCGGGCCTTTCCCGGTATCTGCAGGAGAAGCTCAACGTTTACCTCAACGGTATCGTCCTGGTCTCGTCGATCCTCAACTTCGGGACCGCGCGGTTCGATGTCGGCAATGACCTTCCGTATCCGCTCTTCCTTCCCACCTACACGGCGACCGCGTGGTACCACAAGAAGCTTCCGGCCGACCTGCAAGGAGGGGACCTGCAGCACGCGATCGAGGAGGCGGAGCGATTCGCAGCGGGCGAATACACCCTGGCGTTGACGCGCGGCAACGACCTCGGCGACGCCGAGCGCCACGAGGTCGCCAGGAAGCTGGCGCGTTACACCGGGCTTTCCGAGGCGTTCGTCGAGAACGCCAACCTGCGCCCCACGATCTTCGAGTTCACCAAGGAGCTGCTGCGATCCGAGCGCCTCACCGTCGGCCGCCTCGACAGCCGCTTCAAGGGCGTGGACCGCCAGGCCGCCGGCGAGCGGTTCGAGTTCGACCCGGCGAGCGCCGCTTTCGCGGGACCTTTCGCCGCGGTCTTCAACAACTACGTCGAAAAGGAGCTGGGCTTCAAGAGCGAGCTCAACTACGAGCTGCTGACCGACAAGGTCCGGCCCTGGAACTACCGCCCCTACGACAACCAGTACGTCAACGTCGCCGAGGACCTGCGCTACGCCATGGCGATCAATCCCAACCTCAAGGTGCTGGTCAACAACGGCTACTACGACCTGGCGACGCCGTTCTTCGCCACCCAATACACCTTCAGCCACCTGGGCTTCGACCCCACCTATCCGTCGCGCGTGTCGATGGCCTTCTACCACGCCGGCCACATGATGTACGTCCGGCGTGCCGACCGCGAGGAGCTGAAGGCCAACATCGCCCGCTTCATCGCCGGCGCCGCCAACGTGCCCGCGGCGGCGAAGTAGGCGCCGGGGAGGGGCGCCGACCCGCGGCCGCCTTGCGGTAGAGTCCGGACCCTGAAGCAGCTGCGCCCGCGGGGCGTGGCGGCCCGCGCCGCCGGCACCCTGTTCCTGCTCACTTGCCTGGCCGCGGTCCCGGCGACGGCCCAGCTCGGCG
>DATKFK010000018.1:0-3352 GCA_035544375.1 Thermoanaerobaculia bacterium | reverse complement strand
ACCGTATCCTCCCACCGCACGTCCTTGCCGGTTTCGGAGTTGATGCGCTGGTAGTGGATGGGGGCCAGGTTGCGGCGGTCGAGCAGGTTGAAGTGCAGCTCCTTGCTCTTTTCAGCCGTGTACAAGCCGACAGGGATGTTGACCAGCCCGAAGCTGATGCTGCCCTTCCAGATCGATCGAGGCATGATGAAATCCTCCAAACGCCTGGTAGGTCAGCAAGATACATGCCGCTGACCGCTGCCGCGCACGCCACTCGGCCGCCGGTTTGTGAGAAGCTCGGCGCCGGAGACGCACCGCATGAGCATCGGCAAGCATAGCAAGCCCGGCCCGGAGCGGGCTGGCCGTCTTGCCCTGCCGGGGTCGCTGGCGCTGCTCGCTTTTTCCCTCGTGGCCTGCGGCCGCGCCCCGGAGGCTCGGGGCGCCGCGGTGCCGGCCGCTCCCGGCCGCCACGCGGCGAGCGCGCCGAAAGACGTGGAGATCCAGGAAGACCCGGTCAAGACCGGCATCGACGCCGGCGACGCCAACCTGGCGAGCAGGGTGCGGGCCCGGTTCGCCGCCGACCCGCGGCTGCGCTCGTTGCCGATCGAGGTCGACGCCGAAGGGGGCCGGGTGACCCTGTGGGGCCGAGTTGACAGTGCCGAGGATCTCGCGGCCGCCGAGCAGCAGGCGCGCCGGACGCCGGGAGTCGTCGCGGTCATCAATCTGGTCAAGGTAGCTGGATAACGCCTCGCGGCCCTGGCCGGCCGCGGCTCCCACTCTCTTCCAGTCCCCCGGTTCGATTCTTGCTTCTGTGCCTGGGTCGAGGCCCGGGCGCGCAGGGTGCGTGCCGCATTCTCCCCCTCCCTCAGGAGGAAGCGATGAAGATCAAAGCTCTCCAACTCGCGGCGGGCCTGCTGGCCGGCCTGTCGCTGGCGCAGTGGCTCGGCTGCGGCAGGGACTCCGCCGTCGAGATCCACCGCGACAACCAGGGCAACGAGCACATCCACGTCGACAACAACAAGGTCCAGGCCGACCTCCACAAGGCCGGTCAAGAGCTGAGCAAGGACGCCCACGACCTTGGCAACGCGGTGCAGCAGGGGGCGCACGAAGTCGATCAGCGCCTGGGGCCGGCGGCACGCGAGACCCTGCAGGACGCGGCGCTCACCGCGCGGGTGAAGGCGCGGCTGATCGCCGCCCCCGACCTGGGCGGCATCCGCATCCACGTCAGCTCGCGCGACGGCCAGGTGACGCTCGACGGCACCGTGGGCTCGGCGGAGAACCGGCTGGACGCCGAGAAGATCACCCGGCGCACGGACGGCGTGCGGGAGGTGGTCGATCATCTGCAGGTCGGCTCCGCCGGCTGACCGCCGCCCTGGCCACGCGCCGGGTTGCCACAGCCGGCGCGCCCGCGCGCCGTTTTGCAGATGCCGCCCTGGGCGCGCACCCGGTCACAGGCGCCCGCCGCGGCCGTCCGCCGCCCGCCGCTGTGACATCCTGCCCATATGGGCCGGACGCCGACGTTGCCGCTCGCCTTGGCGGCGCTGCTGCTCGCGTCCGTGCCGGCGCCGCGGGCCGCCGGGGCTCTCTCGCCCGGTCCCCGGCTCGTCGTCGAGGCCCCGCCGGCCCTGCGCCAGGCGGCGGTGCGGATGCGTGCGGCAAAGCCGGCCGATTTCGCCGAGGTCATGGGCCTCGTGGGACTCGCCGAACCAGGGCCGCCCATCCTGGTGCGCCTCGCGCCGGAGGGTACGGCCACCGCGCGTGCCGTGCCGCCCTGGATCGCCGGCTTTGCCGTGCCCGATGCCGCCACCATCGTGCTCTTCCCGGCGCGGTCTCCGTCGTACCCCGACTCCTCGCTCGACGACGTGCTGCACCACGAGGTGGCGCACGTCCTGACTGCCCGCGCCGCCGGCGGCAGGCCGCTGCCGCGCTGGTTCGACGAGGGCCTGGCGATGATCGCCGGCGGCACCTGGGGCGCCGACGACCACGCCCGCTTCCTGCTCGAGCTGATGGTCGATCCCGGCGTGCCGCTCGCTCGCCTCGACGGCCGCTTCGCCGGCGGCCAGCGGCAGGTGGCCGGCGCCTACGCCGTCGCCGGCGCTTTCGTGCGCGAGCTGGTGCAGCGGCACGGCGCCGGCGCCCCCGGCCGCATCCTCGCGGCCGTCGCCGCGGGGGCGCCGTTTCCGGAGGCGTTCCAGGCCGCCACCGGCACCGGCCTGGACGCCGCCGAAAGGGAGTTCTGGCGCCGCCATTCGCTGCAGCGGTGGCTGCCGCTCGCGACCAGCTCGACGACGCTCTGGCTGGCGATCACCCTGCTGGCCATGTACGCGGCCCGGCGCCGCCGTCTGCGCGACGCGGCGTTGCGCGCGCGCTGGGAAGAAGAGGAGGACCGCGGTCCCGAAAACCCGGCCCAGGGCACATAGATGTTTAAGGATAAAAGTGTGCCGTGAGCCGGGCCTGCCGGTGTCGGTCGGACACCGGGCCGTGCCGCGGTCCAAGGAGGAGGGGGACATGATGAGCCGTGCGATCTGCAAGCATGCCGTTGCCGTGTCGGTCCTGCTGGTGATTCTTTCGACGCTGGCGCCGGCCCCGGCACAGGCCGCCGCCTGGGATTCCGGGGGCAAGACCTCTTGGAGCGGCGGCTTGACCTGGATCTCCTCGCTCTGGGACCAGCTCGTGGCGCTGGTCCACGGCGGCGGCAGCGGTCCCGCCACGGGCAAGGCGACCGGCGGGCGTTCGAGCGGCCGCAACTTCGCCGCCCCCTGCGTGGTCTCGCCGCTGGAAGGCTCCGGGATCAACCCGGACGGCCAACCGCCCACGTAGGCGTCGCACCGGCGCTTCCAGATGAATAGTCGCGGGCGGCGCCGGCGCCGATCCGGCGAGCCAGGTGCCGGACCGCCGTCCGGGATTCTTTCGAGCTTGCAGGCTGCTGATGTAAGCTCTTGTCACGGGAGGACAAAGCCATGAGCGAGCATCCGACCGCGGCCGAGCTTGAAGGCTTGGTCCGCGGCGACCTGACGCGGGATCAGGCGAGGTTGGTGGTGCGTCATCTGCTGCGGGGATGCGAGAGCTGCGTGGCTTTCATCGCGCCTTACGCTTCGATGCTGATCGACGCCGTCGATCGTTCCGGCCGTTCCCAGCCGGTGCGGGTGTTCACGCCGCCGACTCCGCCGACTCCAGTAGCGCCCGCCGGCGAGCTCGACGCCGCGGCCGGTTCTCCAAGCCGCTTCGCGCGCCGTGTCCGCCCGGACGGCGCGGCCGACACCCCTGATGCCACGGCGGCCGCGGCAAGCTCGCCGCCGTCCCCGGCCGCTTCGCGACCCGCCCAGGCCACGGAGGCGCGGCTGCCTGCGGGCGCTGCAGGCGCCGCGGGCTC
>DATKFK010000017.1:0-6777 GCA_035544375.1 Thermoanaerobaculia bacterium | reverse complement strand
CTGGATCGATCCGCCGGCAGCGCCGGTGGAAGGCGGCGCTGGAGGAGCGGCATCGGCGGCAGACGGCGCGCGGCCGGGGCAGACGGCCGCGACACCGGACGCCCGGGCCGCAGCGTCAGCGGCCGCGGCGGCGCCGCCGGCGCCCGGCATCGAGGACTGGTTCTGGGTCCCGTCCTTCAGGTCGCTGCCGCTCCCGGCCCCGCGCCACGGCTCGCCCGTCGCGCCAGGAGAGCGCTGGTTGCTGTTCGCCGGCGACACCGCCGGGCACGCGGCAGGCGGCGAGCGCGCGGCCGCCGCGGCCGGCCTGGGCGCGCCAGCCGGCTCGGCCGGCCTGGGCGCGCGGCTAGCGGCGCGCCTGCGCTCCCTGGGTCAGACCGTCGCGGTGGCGCGGCCCGGGCCGGGGTTCAGCGCCGGCGCGGCCGCCGCGGACGGCGGCGGCGAGGAGACCTTCACCGTCGATCCCGCGCGGCCAGGCGACTACACGGCGCTGCTCGCGGCCTGGCGCGGCGCCGGCGGCGAACCGCCGTCGCGGATCCTGCATCTGTGGGGGATGACGGCGCCGGCCGCCGGCGAGCTGCCGCTGGCCGCGGCGCTCGACGCGGGGGTCGTCAGCCTCACCCTGCTTGCCCAGGCCATCGCGGCGGCGGGCGGCACCGGCCCCGTCCGCCTGACCCTGGTCGCCAACGGCCTTGCCGCGGCGCTCGACGGCGACCCGATTCACCCCGGGAAGGCCGGCATCCTGGGCGCCGTCAAGGTGGTCCACCAGGAGGTGCCGCGGCTCTTCGCGCAGGCGGTCGACGCCCCCCTGCCCGCTCCCGGCACGCCCGCGGAGGCGCTCCTGGCCGAGCAGCTGCTGCTGGAAGCGAGCACGCCTCCCGCCGCCGCGACGCTGGTCGCGCTGCGCGGCCGGCAGCGCTTCGTGCGCCGCTTCGAGCGCGTGCGCCTGCCGGCGCCCGCCGAGCGCGAGGGCGAGGGCCTGGGCCGCGGCGGCTCGTTCCTGATCGCCGGCGCCTCCCTGGGGCCGGGGCCGGCGATCGCCGAGCACCTGGTGCGGCGATGCGGCGCGCGGGTGGCGCTGGTGCTGCCGCCCGATCCCGCACCCCCGGGGAGTGGCGGGGCCGCCGCGGGGCGGCTGCTCGCCCTTGGGCAGGAAGCGGGACCCGAACGCGCGTTGGTCCTGCATGCCGCGCCCGGCGACGCCGCCGCCCTGGGCGCCGCGCTGGCGGCGGCGCGGGCGCGCTGGGGCCCGTTGCGCGGGATCTTCTGGACCGGCGGTCCGGCTGCCGGCGGGCTCCTGCAGCTCGCCACTCCCGCGGCGCTCCGTGCCGCGCTCGCTCCCGCGGCCGGCGACGCCGCGGCCCTCCTCGCCGCCCTCGACGGACCGCGGCAGGAGACGCCGCCCTTCGTCCTGCTCTGCTCGACCACCACCGCGGTCACCGGCGGCCTCGGCCTGCTCGAGCTCGCGGCCGCCGGGAGCCACCTGGAAGCCCTGGCGGCGCGCCGGGCCGCGGCGGGGAGCGCGGCCGCCCTCGTCCCGCCGCCGGTCGCCGCCGTCCACTGGGACCCCTACCAGTGGGAGGGCTGGCTGGTCGCCGGGGTGGCCGGCGAGGTCGCCGGGCTCGCCCAGGAGGTCGAGGCCGGGCTCGGCGCCCACCGCGTCGCCGCCGAGCGCAGCGCCGCCGCCATGGAGCACCTCCTCGCGAGCCCGTTGCCGGCGGCGATCGTCTGCGCCCGCGACCTCGACGGGCTCATCGCCGAGACTGACAGCGTCACCGCCGAGGCATTGCTCGCCCACATGACGCCGGCAGGCGCGCCGCGGGATGGCGCCAGGGCCCCGCGGCCGGACCTCGCTGCGCCCTATGCGCCGCCCCGCGACGAGCTCGAGCAGGGGCTCGCCGCGATCTGGCAGGAGCTGTTCGGCATCGCGCCGGTGGGCCGCGACGACAGCTTCCTGGAGCTCGGCGGGCACTCGCTCCTCGCCATCCAGATCGTCACCCAGGTCCGGCAGCGGCTGGCCGCGGACCTGCCGGTGACCGCGCTGTTCGAGGCGCCGACCGTGGCGCAGCTGGCGCAGGCGGTGCGGCGGACCCGCGGCGAGCTCGACCCCGCCGAGACCGAGGAGCTGCTGGCCCTCGTCGAAGGGCTCTCGCCGCAGGAGGCCGCGGCGCGCCTTCAGGAGATGCAGGCCGGGGAGACGCGTTGAGCGTCGCGAGCCGGCTCGACGCCCTCTCCCCGGAGCAGCGCGCCCTGCTCGAGGAGCTGCGGCGCCGCCAGGCCGCCCGGGTCGGCGCGCCGTCGCGCCGGCCGCCGCCGGTCGCGCCGCGCTCGGGCCGGCTGGGTCTCGGCGACTGGCCGCTCTCCTTCGACCAGGAGCGCCTCTGGCGTCTCCATCGCGACGACCCCGGCATGGTCTCCTGGAACGTCGATGCGTGCAGCGAGGTCTCCGGCGAGCTCGACGTCGCGCGCTTCCTCGCCGCCGTCCGCGTGGTCGTCCGCCGGCACGCCGCCTGGCGCGCCACCTTCCCGCTCGCCGCCGGCCGCCCGGTGCAGCGGGTCGTCGAGTTCCTGGCTCCCGAGGCGTCGCTGCTCGATCTCCGGCCGCTGCCGGCGGCGCGGCGCGGCGTGGAGGCACGGCGGGCGCTCTACGACCACACCCGGCGGCCGTTCGATCTCGCCAACGGTCCGCTGCTGCGCCTTGCGCTGGTGCGGCTCGCCGAGCGCGAGCACCTCTTCCTGCTCACCATCCATCACCTGGCGACCGATTGGGTGAGCTTCCAGATCTTCTTCCGCGAGCTGATCGCGGCGCACGACGCGCTGGCGGGTGCGGCCGCGGGGCCGCACGGCGGGGCCACCGACCTCGGCCAGGACGCGCTGCCGGCGGTGCAGTATCCCGACTTCGTCCTGTGGGAGAGGGACTGGCTGCAGGGGGAGGTGCTCGCCGCCGAGCAGGAGCTCTGGCGGCGCCAGCTGGCGGGCTTCCCGCTCGTTCTCGAGCTCCCGGCCGACCGGCCGCGCCCGCCGGTCCAGAGCCAGCGGGGCGGGCTCTGCGCCGTCCGCGCCGGAGCGGTGCGCAGCGAGCGCCTGCGCGCCCTGGCGCGCGCCGAGGGGGCCACGCCGTTCATGGCCATGCTCGCGGCCCTGGCCGCCCTGCTCGCGGGCGCCAGCGGGCGGGAGCGGCTGCTGATCGGCTCGAACGGCGCCAACCGGGCGCGGCCCGAGCTCGAGCCGGTCGCCGGCTGCTTCCTCGTCCAGATCCCGTTCGCCTGCGACCTCACCGGCGACCCCACCTTCCGCGAGCTGCTGGCGCGCTGCCGCCGGGTGGCCTTGGCCGCCTATGCCCATCAGAACCTGCCGTTCGCGAAGCTGATCGAGGCGGTCGCCGCTCCTGGAACGGCGGTGGACCGCAGCCGCCATCCGGTCGTGCAGGTGATGCTCTTGGTCCTGCCGCCCCAGCTCCCCGACGGCGCCGGCGGCCTGGTCTTCAGGCCGGTCGGGCTCTACGACGGCAACTCCCGATGGGACCTCCTGTTCGGGCTCTACGACGATGCCCGCGCCGGGCTGCACGGAGCGCTCGAGTACAACGCCGACGTCTTCGCGCACCAGCGGGTCGAGCGCCTGCTGGCGCGGCTCTACGCGCTGCTCGACGCGGTGGTGGCCGAGCCCGACGCCCGGATCTCGCGGCTCGCCCGGCTGGCCGATGCTGGTGCCGCCGCCGGGGGAGGGGCATGAACGGCGAGACGGCCGGCGGCGCCGCCGCCGCTCCCGCCCCGGCCGGCGCCGCCACCGGCATCGGCGCGGCGGACCGCCTCGCCGCGCTCTCGCCCGAGCAGCGCGCCCTGTTCGAGACCCTGCGCCGCCGGCGGCAGGAGACCGCGCGGCTGCTCGAGCCGCCGCTCATCCCGCGCGTCACGCCCCCGAGCGGCGAGGGCGACTGGCCGCTGTCCTTCGACCAGGAGCGCTTCTGGTTCATGGAGCAGCTCTACCCGGGCCGGGCCGGCCTCAACATCACGGCGGCGACCCGCATGCGCGGCCGCCTCTCGGCCGCGGTGCTCGCCGCGGCCCTCGGGCGGATCGTCGGGCGCCATGCCGCCTGGCGCACCACCTTCCCCACCGCCGGCGGCAGCCCGCTGCAGCGGGTGGCCGCGGCGCGGCGGCAGCGCCTCGCGCTGGTCGATCTCGGCGGCCTGCCGCGCGCCCGCCGCGAGCCCGAGGCGCTGCGCCTGGTGGGCGGGGACGTGGCGGCGCCGTTCGATCTGGCGCGCGGTCCGCTCTTGCGTGCGAGCCTGCTGCGCCTCGCCGGCGAGGACCACGTCTGCCTGCTGACCGTCCACCACCTGGTCGCCGACTGGATCTCCTTCCAGATCGCCTGGGCCGAGCTGGCGGCGCTCTACGAGGCCCTGGCCGCGGGGCGGGAGCCGGCGCTGCCGGCGCCGCCCGTCCAGTACCCCGACTTCGCCCTCTGGCAGCGCCGCTGGCTCTCGGGCGAGGTGCTCGCGGCACTGGTCTCCTGGTGGCGCGGGCAGCTCGCGGGCGTGCCGCCGGCGCTCGAGCTGGCCACCGACCGGCCGCGTCCAGCGGCCCCCCGCCAGCGCGGCGGCCGGCGCTCGTTCACCGTCCCGCGCGAGGTCGCCTCCGCGCTTGCGGCCCTGGCCCGGCAGGAGGGGGCGACGCTCTTCATGGCCGTGCTGGCGGCGACCGGAGCGCTCCTCCATCGCGACTCCGGCCAGGAGCGGCTGATCCTGGGAGCCAACAACGCCAACCGCAACCGGCCCGAGATCGAGCCGGTCGTCGGGTGCTTCCTGACCACCGTGCCGTTCGTCGTCGATCTGGCGGGCGATCCGCCGTGGCGCGAGCTGCTGGCGCGGGTGCGGCGCTCGGCGCTCGGCGCCCTCGCCCACCAGGACCTCCCCTTCGGCCGCCTGGTCGAGGCGATCCAGCCCGCGCGCGACACCAGCCGCCAGCCGCTCGTCCAGGCCCTGGTCCAGGTGCTCGACGGCCAGTACTCGAAGACCGGCATGGCCGGCATGGCCCTCGAACCGCTGGATGCCTGGGACGGCAGGGCCCGCTACGACCTGATGCTGAGCATGGTCGACTTCCCCGCCGGCCTTGCCGCGGCGCTCGACTACGATGCCGACCTCTTCGACCCCGCCACCGCCGCCCGCATGGCCGGGCGCCTCGGGTTGCAGCTCGCCGCGGCCCTGGCCGACCCGGGCCGCCCGCTCTCGACCCTGCCGGTCCTGACCGCCGCCGAGCGGCACCAGGCCGCCGTCGAGTGGAACGACTCCGCCTGCCCGCCGCCGGCGTGGACGGTGCCGGAGCGCGTCGCCGCCCAGGCCGCGCGCACCCCGCACGCCGTCGCCGCGACGGCCGGCGACCACGCCCTGTCCTACGGCGAGCTGGAGCGCCGGGCCGGCGCCCTGGCGCGCCGCCTGCGCGCGGCCGGCGCCGGCGGCGCGGGGGGCGGCGCGAGCGGCGAGACGCGGATCGCCCTGCTCCTCGACCGCACGCTCGACGTCCCGGTCGCCATCCTCGCGGCATGGAAGGCCGGCGCCGCCTACGTGCCGCTCGACCCCGGCGCGCCGCCGCGGCGCCTGGGGGAGCTGCTCGCCGACGCGGCGCCGGCGCTGCTCGTCCACCGCGGGCCGCTGCCGTCCGGCCTGGACGCCGGCGTGCCGCGCCTCGACCTCGCGGCGCCGGCCGCCGCCCAAGACGAGGACGGCGCGCCGCTGCCGGGGTCCCGCCCCGCGGACCTCGCCTACCTGATCTACACCTCGGGGACGACCGGCGTGCCCAAGGCGGTGATGGTCGAGCACCGGAGCCTCGCGGCTTTCTTCGCCACCGTCCTCGACCGCTACCGGCTGGGCCCCGGCGACGTCGTGCCGCACCTGACCCGCTACACCTTCGACGCCTCGCTCGAAGAGCTGTTCGCGCCGCTGCTCGCCGGCGCGACCCTGGAGATCGTGCCCGCCGAGGAGGTCGTCGATCCCGAGGCGCTGCTCGCCGCCTGCGAGCGCTGGACGCGCCTGCTCGTCGGGCAGCCCGCCCTGCTGCGCCGCCTCGCGGCGCCGGCCCGGCAGCGCAGGGCGGCACGCTTCGCCGGCTTGCGCACCATCGCCGCCGGCGGCGAGAGGGTGCCCCCGGATCTCGAGCAGGAGCTGCTCGCGGCCTTCCCGGAGGCCGACCTCGACGTCCTCTACGGTCCGACCGAGGCGACGCTGGTCTGCGTCGGCCGGCGGGTCGAGCGCGGCCGGCGCTCCGGGCGGGCGCTCATCGGCCGCCCGCTGCCCGGCGTCGAGGCGCTGGTGATGGACCCGCGCCTGCCGGGCGGAACGCTCGTCCATCCGGGAGTGCCGGGAGAGCTCTGGATCGGCGGCCCCGGGGTCGCTCGCGGCTACTTCCGGCGCGCCGAGCTCACCGCCGAGCGCTTCGTCGTCTGGGGCGGCCGCCGCTTCTACCGCACCGGCGACCTGGTGCGGCAGGTCCATGCCGAGGGCGGCGCCCTGGAGTTCCTGGGCCGCACCGACCACCAGGTCAAGGTGCGCGGCTTCCGCATCGAGCCCGGGGAGGTCGAGGCGGCGCTCGCCGCCCACCCGGCGGTGCGCGAGGCGGTGGTGGTGGCGCGGCCGGACGGGTCCGGGGAGAACCGGCTCGTCGCCTACTGCGTGCCGGCCGACGGCGCGGGCGACGGCAACGGCGCGGGCAGCGGCGCGAGCGACCGCGCGGGCGACGGCGGCGAGGCGGCCTGCGGCGCATCCGAGCTCTACCCGTTCCTCGCCG
>DATKFK010000016.1:0-3888 GCA_035544375.1 Thermoanaerobaculia bacterium | reverse complement strand
CCGCCGAGGTCGAAGAAGTTGTCGTGAACCGAGACGGTATCGAGGCCCAGCGCCTCCCGCCAGATCGCGGCGAGCCGCCGCTCGACCTCGTCGCGCGGCTCGGCGAGGGGCGCCGGCGCGCCAGGTCTCGGCGCGGGCGGCGGCGGCAACGCGGCGCGGTCGAGCTTGCCGTGCGCCGACAGCGGCAGCGCCGGGAGGAAGACCAGGGACGCCGGCACCAGGGGTTCAGGAAGGCGCTCGCGGAGGAAAGCGCGCAGCTCGCCGGCGGTGGGCGCGACCGGCGCGCCGGCGACCACGTAGGCCACCAGCCGCCGCTGCCCGGAGGGCTCGCGCGGCGCCGCCACCGCGGCGGCCGCCACACCTGGATGGGAGGTGAGCACCGCTTCGATCTCGCCCAGCTCGATGCGGTGGCCGCGGACCTTGACCTGCTGGTCGCCGCGGCCGAGGAACTGCAGCTCGCCGCTGGCCAGCAGGCGCGCCAGGTCGCCGGTGCGGTAGAGCCTGGCTCCCGGCGCCGCGGCGAACGGGTGCGGCAGGAAGCGCTCGGCCGTGGTGTCCGGACGCCCCAGATAGCCGCGGGCCAGCAGGTCGCCGCCGATGTAGATCTCGCCCCGCGGCCCGGGCGGCAGAGGCTCGCATGCGGAGTCGAGCAGGATCGCCTCGGCGCCGGCGATCGCCCGGCCGATCGGCACCATCGCCGCCGGCGCCGCGGCGGCCGCGCCGCCGGCCACGGTCAGGTCGCCGGCCGTCGACAGGATCGTGGCCTCGGTCAAGCCGTAGGTGTTGAGCAGCGCGGGCCGGGCGGAAGCGTGCCGCCGCCAATCGGCGAGCCGCTCGGGCAGGGCCTGCTCGCCGGAGATGATCAGCATCCGCAGCGTGGGCGGCAGGACGGCCTCGGCGCGCAGCTCCCGGCACAGCTCGTGCCAGAAGACGGTCGGCAGGCTGATGACGGTCAGCTCGAGCTCGCGGCAGGCGCCGAGGAATGCGGCCACCGATGCCAGCATGGCGTCGCTGCGCAGCGCCAGACGCGCGCCGGCGAGGAGGGTGGGGACGATCTCCTCGATGCTGACATCGAAACCGACGGCGGCAAACTGCAGGACGCGGTCGGCGGACGTGAGGCCGTAGAGGCTGCGACAGGCCGCGGCGTGGCTGGCCAGGGCGCCGTGGTCGACCATCACTCCTTTCGGCCGCCCGGTGGAGCCGGAGGTGTAGATCACATAGGCGAGGTGGCGTGGATCGATCGCCACCGCCGGATCGTCCTCGCGTTCGCCGGCAAGCTCGTCGAAGGAGGGATCGAGGAGCACGGTGGCGGCGCCGCCGGTGGCACCGGAAACCGGCGCCAAGGCGACCAGCCCGGCCGCGGCGGTGATCAGCACCGCCGGCCGAGCATCGGCGAGCACGTAGCCGAGGCGCTCTGGAGGGTAGGCCAGATCGAGCGGCACGTAGACCCCGCCAGCCTTGAGCACCCCCCAGAGGGCCACCACCAGCTCGACCGAGCGCTCCAGGGCGACCGCGACCCGCACTTCGGGGCCAACGCCCCGCGCGCGCAGGCGACGGGCCAGCTGATTCGCGCGGCGGTCGAGATCGCCGTAGGTCAAGCCGCGACTGCCGCCGTGGGCCTCGACGGCCGGGGCGACCGGGCAGGCGGCGGCGCGGGCCGCGAACTGCCGGGCGACCGGCTGCCACGAGTCCGCCGCGGGCGCCGCTCCGGTCGCGCTCGCCGCCGCGGCAACACCGACAGTAGCAGCCGCTGCCGCCGCCGAACGGTCGCCGGCCAGGAGCTGCCGGCGCTCCTCGGCGGCGAGCAGCGGCAGCTCCGACAGCCGCCGCCACGGCTCGCGCAGGGCGGCAGCGGCCAGCACGGCGAAATGGCGCAGCAGGCGCAGCGCGGTGTCGTGCTCGAAGAGGTCGCGGTTGTAGACCAGCAGCGCGGTGGCCTGGTCGCCGGCCAGCTCGACCCCGAGGTCGAGATCGAACTTCGCCGTCTGGCGCGGCAGCGGCAGCAGCTCCGCGGCCAGCCCGGGAAGGACGCCCACGGGCTCCGCCTCGGCGCAGGCAAACACCACCTGGAAGAGCGGGCTGCGGCTGAGGTCGCGGCCGGTCAGCAGCGCTTCCACCAACCTCTCGAAGGGCACCTCCTGGTGGGCGAAGCCGGCGAGCACCGTCGCCCGCACCTGGGGGAGCAGATCGAGCAGCGGCGGGTCGGCGGCGAGATCCAGCCGCAGCACCAGGTTATTGGCGAAGAAGCCGATCAACGGCTCGATCTCACCCCAGCCGCGGTTGGCGGTCGGCGTGCCCACGATCAGGTCGTGCTGTCCGCTGTAGCGCTCGAGCAAGCCGGCGAAGACCGCCAGCAGGGCCATGAAGGGCGTGACTCCCGCCTCGCGGCAGCGGCGGCGCAACGCCGGCGCCAGCGCGGCGTCGAGCTCGAGGCGGCAGCTGGCGCCGCGGCCGCTGGGCACGGGTGGGCGCGGATGGTCGAGCGGCAGGTCGATCGCCGGCGGCGCGCCGGCCAGCTGCCGCCGCCAGTAGGCGAGCTGCTCCTCGAGCACCGTGCCGCGCAGCCAGCCGCGCTGCCAGACCGCGTAATCCGCATACTGCACCGGCAGCGGCGGCAGCTCCACGTCCTGCCTGGCGGCCGCGGCGCCGTAAAGGACGCCGAGCTCGCGGATGAGGATGCCCAGCGACCAGCCGTCGCCGGCGATGTGGTGGAGCGTCAGCAACAGCGCGTGCTCGCGCTCGGCGAGGCGCACCAGCACCAGGCGCAGCAGCGGTGCCGTGCCCAGGTCGAAGGGAGTCAGGCCCTCCTGACGGATCAGGCGGGCCAGCTCACGCTCGGCCTCCGCGGCGGACAGCGCGGCAAGGTCGGCGACCGGCAGGGCGAGGCCGGTGAGCTCGGCGACGAACTGAACCGGGCTGCCGTCCAGGGCGGCGAAGCGGGTGCGCAGCGCCTCGTGCCGGAGCACGATGCGGCCCAGGGCATGGGCGAGCGCCGAGACAGCCAGCTCGCCCGTCAAGCGTAGCGCCAGCGGGATGTTGTACAGCGAGCTGCCCGGCTCGAGCTGGTCGAGGAACCAGAGCCTTTCCTGGGCATACGACAGCGGCAGCGCGGCGCCGGCAGAGGCGTGCGCAGCCAGGGCGTGGGCGCCGCGCGACACCGGCCCCGGTGCTGGCCGCACCTGCGAGGCGGCATCCGGCAGCAGCTGGTCGAGCCGCTCCGCCAGGGCGGCCAGCGTCGGGGCCTCGAAGACGGCGGCCATCGGCAGCTCGATCCCGAAGGCCGCGCGCACCCGCGAGGCGAGCTGCGTGACCAGCAGCGAGTGACCGCCGGCGTCGAAGAAGTTGTCGTCGGCGCTCACCCGGTCGAGCCGCAGGAGGCGGTGCCAGATCTCCGCCAGCCGCTTCTCGGTCACGGTCCGCAGCCCGACGGCCGCGTCGCCGGCAGGCGCGGCGCCGCCTGCCCACGGGTCGGGCAGGGCGCGGCGGTCCACCTTGCCGCTGGGGGTCAGGGGCAGGCGATCGAGGGTGACGAAAGCGGCCGGCAGCATGTGCTCGGGCAGGCTCCGGCGCAGATGGTCGCGCAGGGCCGCCGGCAGCGCCGCGGCCGTGTCGGCTGCGCCCGGCACCGCGGCTCGAACCGCAGCCGGCACGACGTAGGCCACCAGGCACAGCCCGCCGGCCTCGGCGAGGTCCGGGCGCGCCGCCACCACCGCTTCGCGCACCTCCGGATGGCGGCCGAGCGCCGCCTCGATGTCCCCGAGCTCGATGCGGAAGCCGCGAATCTTGACCTGCGCATCGAGGCGCCCGAGGACGTCGAGGCCGCCGTCCGGCCGCCGCCGGGCGAGATCGCCGCTGCGGTACAGCCGCGCCCCGGGAGTGGCGGCGAAA
>DATKFK010000015.1:0-6775 GCA_035544375.1 Thermoanaerobaculia bacterium | reverse complement strand
TGAGACCGCCCACTTCGCTGCCCTGCCAAGTCTCGGCCCGCTAGTACCAGGACACACTCTTCTCTGCACAAAGGAACACCTTAGAAGCTTCGCCGAAGTAGGCGTGCTGGGCGACACTATCTGCGGTGAACTGGAAACACTCAGGCTGCGGCTTGGGAGCGCTCTCGAAGAGATCTACGGCGCTCCGGTGCATGGATTCGAACACGGAAACGGGAGGGGCAGTGCGCGAGTACTTTGTACGGTTGAGCATGCGCATATTCACTTGATCCCGACCGCAGTCCATCTTTGGGAGGCGCTCAGTACTTGCCAGGACTGGAAATACTTTGAGATCGGAGGCGATAGTTTGTACTCGCATGTTCGAGACGGAGAGTATCTATATTACGAGTCGCCGGAGCGCTGGGCTGCAATTGCAACCGCCGGTGAATTTGAGTCACAATATCTTAGGCGGATCGTCGCGCAGGCTGTAGGTGTTCCCGAGCTTTGGAATTGGCGAGCTAACCCACGAGCGGAACATGCGCATAGGGGATTTGTGGAATTGGCCCGTCATGAGGTGGATACGGTCCACGTGGAGAAAGGTCTGGCGCATGGTCAGGTGAAGGAGGTTAGGTAAGGAGCCTGGCCTCACAATGGGTGGGCGAGCGGTGCTAGGCCAGGCCATCGGCTCATAGTGATTGGTTTATGAGCGGTCTTGAAGGGACTGAATCTTTCCGGCTGGGTGCACGGGGAAGACTTGGGCGACTGCGGTGTAACTCCTCGCCCTGCCACGTCGAGCCGAAGGTGCGGCTGAACGTGGTCGCTATGCGAGCCGGGTCAGTCGGGGAGGAAGGCGGCTCCAGGCTGGTGCAAGCTGGTGGTCAAGGTACGATGCGGCGCCTCGCGGCTGCCGCTCTGGCCGGCTACCAGTGCCGGGAGATGACGCAGGCGTTGACGCCGCCAATCCCCATCGAGAGCTTCCCGGCCAGGCCTGGGGGGGCTTCGCAGGGGCGGTCGAAGACGAAGAGCTGGTGGCGGCCAGCGATCTCGCGATTCAGCTCTCCCTCGGTCAGGGGGGTGGGATAGAGCCGGCCTCTCTCGTAACCCAGGTATTGCGCGGTCAGCTCCCAGCCTCCGCCGGCTGACATGCCGTGGCCGAAGGTGCCCTTGCGGGCGGTCACCAGGACTGAATCCGGCACGAAGGAGCGGAGGGTCTCGACCTCTCGGTCGTCGCCGGGGGTCGCGGTGGCGTGCAGGTCCCAGGTGCCCAGGTCCTCGGGCTTTGCGCCGGCCGCCGCGAGGGCCTGGCGCATGGCGGTCAGGGGACCCTCGGTCGAGGGCGTGATGATGTGATCGGCGTCGGAGCTGACGCCCACCGCCAGCGGCTCCATGCCCAGCGGCCGGAACCCACGGTCCCGCATGTGCTCGAGGTCGCCGACGACCCAGACCACGGAACCACCCGCGACGTGGGTGCCGCGCAGGCCGGTCAAGGGCTTGGACACCGTCGAGTCCGCCGCCACCACCCGCGCGGCGTAGAAGGCCCCGACGCTGAGCGGCAGGGGCGGCGGGTCAGTCGCTCCCACCACCACGGCCTTGGCTTCGCCGCGGTCGATGGCGTCGATCGCCAGCTTGAGGGCAACGCCGAAGGTCGAGCAGGCGGCGACGGGAGCGAAGGCGAGACCGGTGATGCGGCCCAGCATCGAGATCTGCGCCGCGGGCGTGTTCTGGATGTTCCACACCAGGTTGGCCGAAACCGCGTGCCAGGGTGCCGCCGGCGCGCCCCAGCGCTTCTGCAGCTGCGCCTGGCGGCGCTGCTTCTCCTTGAGCACGCTGATCTTGGCGCGCTCGACCTCGCCTTCGACCGAGAGCCCCTCGATGGCGGCGAGCTCGCGCAGGTAGACGTGCAGGTCGGCGCTCCGGCCGGCCCAGAAGTGCCACCAGGCGGCCTGGGCCTCCTCCCGGTCGTCCGTCGCCGGGTCCATGGCATCGGGGTCGGGCGGCATCCCCGGCAGCGCCTCCGGACCGGCCTCGGCAACGGGTGCGGGATTGCCGGGACGTTCGTGCCGCTCCCGAAAAGCCGCCAGCTCCGGGTTGCGCTCCGCCCAGAAGCGGTCCCAGCGACGCTGCGCCCGGTCGAGGGCGACGGCGTTGGCGCCGATCGTCCCCACGCTGCCGAGGCCGGTGCCGACGTAGACGTGGGTGCGGGTGCCCAGGCTCGTGAGCTCCTGCTCGAGGCCGGGGTTCTGGCCGAGGGCCTGGATGAACGCGCCGATCGCGTACTGCGTCGGCATGTCCATCTTCTCCTCGAGCTGGCGGAAGCGGCTGGGCGGGAAGCGCTCGGCGATCCAGGAGCGGTAGTCCGCGAACGCGAACTGCGGGCACCCGACCAGGAAGTTGTCGGGGCCGAAGCCGTTGAACGGAGCCAGCCAGCTCGCCGAGCATTCCAGCTGCCGCGCGAAGGCTGCGATGTCGGGAGACCGCGGTGCCACGACCCCCCAGCCAAAGACTCCGATCCGCCTGCGCAGCTCCGGTTCCTCCCGTCGAAACCCCGCATTGTGCCACAGCCGGGGCCGGGACCGGGCAAAAACAGCCGCGGGCGAGCTGGGCGAGACCCGGCTCGAACCCGCTGCCGGCGGGCGGCCGCAACCGACGCCCCTGCCGAGGGCAGCCCGCCTCAAGCGTCCAGGAAGCGCTGGGGAGCCGCGGCGAACCGGGCCTGGTGCGCCGGCGAGCAGAACCAGTAGGTCTTGCCCTTGTAGACGAGCTTGGGCGCGGTGGCCCGGTCCACGTCCATCTGGCACACCGGGCACAGGGGATGGGCGTCGGTCGAGGTGCGCGCCTGGCCGTAGACCGCGTTGGACTGCGGGTTCGTCCAGCCTTGTCCCTGGTACTCCATCTGGTCGGCGGTCTGCGCGGCGACCTCGCGGCCGAAGTAACGTTCGACGACCCGCAGCGCCAGGTCGATGCCCGAGGACAGGCCCCCCGCCGAGGCGAGATTGCCGTCCTCGACGAAGCGCGCGCCGCGCCTGAGGTGGATGTCCGGAAAGTCCCTGGCGAAGCTGCTGTAGAAGCCGTGATGCGTCGTCGCCGACCTCCCCGCCAGCAGGCCGGTGCTCGCCAGCAGGAAGGCGCCGGTGCAGACCGACATCGTCACGTCCGTGTGCTTGGACGAGGCGCGCAGCCATTCCAGCATCGCGGCGCTGCGGCCGCCCTGGGCCGGGATGACGATCACCTTGGGCGCCGGAGCGGCCGCCAGCGCGTAGTCCGGAACGATCTTCATGCCGGCGCTGGCGTGGAGCGGTTGCGTCGTCTCGGCGACCGTGTAGAGACGGAAGACGGCGTCGTTGCGCCCGGGGATGCTGACGTCCTGGAAGACCTCCCACGGTCCGCAGAAGTCGATGATCGTGGCGCCCTCGGAGAGCAGGAAGGCGACGGGGATGCTGCCGTGGGCGGGAGGCTTGAGCGGATTCGGCCGGTTCGCCGGTCCGGTCGCCGGCCCATTCGCCGGCTGGGTTCCCTTGCCGTCCGCCGGCGCCGCGGCGGAGCGCGGACTGGCGAACAACCTGGAGGCGGCCGCGACGGGCATGGCGGCGAGCACTCCCAACGCGGCGGCTCCTTGCAACAGGTCTCTTCTCTTCATGACGTCCGTCCTCTTCTCGATCAAGGTTTCGTGCTTTGGTCTCGGTCTTCTTACCTGCTGTGCTTCCCACCCCTGGTGCGGTGATTGCGTCCCTCCCAACCTGAAGGGCGCGCAGGGCCCGCGACGGCTGCGGGTCGGTGGCGCGGCGGGCCGGCAGCAGGCAGGCCAGCGCGGCGACAGCGACGAGCAGCACGGCGCGCCAGGCCGGCGTCCACCGCAACCCCGATGCCGACCGCCGCCAGGCCTTCGCCCAGCACGGCTGCGAGGATCGTGCCCCGGCGGCTGGCGGGGGGTACACCAGGCAGGCGGCTGCCTCGAGTCGACCGCGATGCGCCGTCCAGCCTGCCGCGGCCCTCACTCGGTCCGCAGCACGCGGCTGATGGCGGCGGCGGATAGAATCGGCGGCGACCGCCAGAGGTGCGATGTCCGGACGACAGATCATGGACGACCTCGAGCTGCTGCTCGGGGTGATGCCGCAGCCCATCCGCCAGGCGATCGAGGCCTTGACGGACGGCGAGGCGCTGGTCGAGATCGTGCTCGATCTCGGCCGGCCGCCGGAGGCGCGCTTCGCCGAGCGCGGCGTCGAGCTGGCCGCCGAGCCGGTGAGCCGCCAGGACATCGCCTACGTCGTGGACCGGGTCGGCGACTTCGGCAAGGACAACCGCGCCGGCATCGAGCGCACCCTCCACCGCATCTCGGCGCTGCGCAACCGCCGCGGCGACGTCATCGGCCTGACCTGCCGCATCGGCCGCGCCGTGTACGGCACCGTCGACATCCTGCGCGACGTGGTCGAGGCCGGCAGGTCGATCCTGCTGCTCGGCCGTCCCGGGGTGGGCAAGACGACGTTGCTGCGCGAGGCGGCGCGGGTGCTGGCGGACGACCTCGGCAAGCGGGTGATCGTCGTCGACACCTCCAACGAGATCGCCGGCGACGGCGACATCCCGCATCCGGGGATCGGCCGCGCCCGCCGGATGCAGGTGCCGTCTCCCGAGCTGCAGCACGCGGTGATGATCGAGGCGGTCGAGAACCACATGCCACAGGTGATCGTCATCGACGAGATCGGCACCGCCGCCGAGGCGATGGCGGCCCGCACCATCGCCGAGCGCGGCGTGCAGCTCATCGCCACCGCCCACGGCAACACGCTCGAGAACCTGCTGCAGAACCCGACGCTCTCCGACCTGGTGGGCGGCATCCAGACCGTCACGCTCTCCGACGAGGAGGCGCGGCGCCGGGGGACCCAGAAGACCGTGCTCGAGCGCAAGGCGCCGCCCACCTTCGGCGTGCTGATCGAGATCCAGGACAAGGACCGGCTGGCCGTCCATCACGACGTGGCCGAGGTGGTCGACCGGCTGCTGCGCGAGGCGCCGGCACGGCCGGAGCTCCGCACGCGCACCGCGGCCGGCGGGGTCGAGATCCAGGCTTCCTCGCCGCCGCCGGCCGGCGCGACCCTCCGCGGGGCCGGCAGGCGCGGCGAGGCCGGCTGGCTCGAGAGGCCGCCGGAGCCCCGTGCGGCAGCGGCGCTCGAGCGGCGGCCCGCCCGCAAGCTGGTGCGCATCCACCCCTACGCGGTGTCCAAGGCCAAGCTCGAGCGAGCCATCCGCAAGTTCCGCGCCCCGGCGCTGATCGTCGAGGACCTCGACGGCGCCGACCTGGTGCTCACCCTGAAGGCGCAGGAGCGGCGGCAGCCCCGGCGGCTGCGCGATGCGCAGGCCCGAGGCATCGCCGTGGCGATCGTCAAGAGCAACACCATCGTCCAGATCGAAAACACCCTGCGCGCGGCGCTCCACCTGGACGAGCAGGCTGATCTCGAAGCCGCCGACGAGGCCGCTCTGAAGGAGGCGGAGGCCGGCATCGACGAGGTCCTCGACGCCGGCGAGCCGGTCGAGCTGCCGCCGCGCAACACCTACCTGCGGCGCCTCCAGCACCAGGTCGTCGAGCGCTCGGGCCTGGCTTCGGAGAGCAAGGGAGAGGGCCACTACCGCCGGGTGGTGATCTACCCGGCATGAACGGGTGGGCTTCTGGCGTTGCCCTTGCAGAGACGCAGGCGCATGACCGATCCATGCCGAGGCGCAATGCCGCCACCGCCACAGACGTCCGTGCCGCGCACCCGGAAGAAACGCCGGCCCACCCCCGCCTCCGAGGTGGACAGCCGTCACGTTTCCGCAGCGAGGTGCCGGCTCCTGGCTTGCGCCCTCCTGCCCCTCCTCCTGCTCTTCGGCTCGGCGGCAGCCGCGGCCGCCAGCGCGCCGCCGCCTCCGCGGCCATCCCAGCCGCCTCCCGCCGCACCGGCGCCGCCTGCGACACCGGCGCCGCCGGCCGCACCCGCGCCGCCGGCGGGCTCGCCGGTCCCCGGGGCGCCCGGCCAGGCGACGCCGCCGGCGATGCCGCCCCCCGGTGCGCCCGCGCCCCCGCCCCAGAACGTCGCGCCGGCCCCGCCAGCGCCGGCGCTGCCGCAGCCGTCTCCCACGCAAGGGGCGGACGTCCAGGTGCTGCTCGATCGGGTCAATTTCTCGCCCGGCGTCATCGACGGGACCTTCGGGGAGAACACGCGCAAAGCCTTGGCCGGCTTCCAGGAGGCCCACGATCTGCCGGTCACCGGCCAGGTCGACCCCGTCACCTGGCAGAACCTGGTGGCGGCGAGCGGCGGCAGGGCGTGGGCGCTCTACACCATCACGGCGGATGACACCAAGGGTCCTTTCTACCAGATCCCCGACGACATGCTGGCAAAGGCCAAGCTGCCGGCGATGGGCTACGACTCGCCGCTGCAGCTGCTCGCCGAGCGCTTCCACGCGTCCGAGAAGCTGCTGCGCGCGCGCAATCCCGACGCTCAGTTCGTGGCCGGCGAAACCATCCTGGTGCCCAACGCGCGCGCGGTGGCCTCGACGCCGCCGGTGCCTCCCGCCGGCAACGTGCGGGTGGTGGTCTCGAAGTCGCGCCTCACGCTGACCGTCGACAACGGCGACGACCTGCTGTTCTTCGCGCCGGTGTCGGCGGGCAGCGAGCACGACCCGCTGCCGCTCGGCAACTGGGTGGTGCGGGGGGTGCGCCGCAACCCGGTCTTCAACTACAACCCTGAGCTCTTCTGGGACGCCAATCCGAACAAGCCCAAGGCCAAGATCGCCCCCGGCCCGAACAACCCGGTCGGCCTGGTCTGGATCGACC
>DATKFK010000014.1:0-5153 GCA_035544375.1 Thermoanaerobaculia bacterium | reverse complement strand
CCGAATGTCACCGTATTTCCGGAAGGCAGTACTTAGCCGGCGGCGGTGTCGCGATATTCACCGAAGACCCGGCGCAGGGCGTCGGCGACCTCGCCCAGGGTGCATCCGGCGCGCACCGCCTCGAGGATGGCGGGCATGACGTTGCGCTCCTCGGCGGCGGCCGCGCCCAGCTCCGCCAGCCCCGCCGCGGCCCTCGGGGCGTCGCGCCCCAGGCGCCAGGCGCGCAGGCGCTCGACCTGGTCCCGCTCCGCCGCCGGATCGATGGCGAGCACCGCCGTCGGCGCCTCGACCTCGCCGCCGGCAGCGGCGAAGATGTTGACGCCCACGACCTTCTCGCGCCCTTCCTCGACAGCGATCTGGTAGCGATAGGCGGCGTCGGCGATCTCGCGCTGCTGGAAGCCCGCCTCCAGCGCGGCGAGCGCGCCGCCCATCTCGTCGATGCGCCGGATGTAATCGCGCGCCCGGCGGACGATCTCTTCGGTCCAGGCCTCGATCACGTAGCTCCCGCCGAGCGGATCGGCGACGCTGGCGATGCCGCTCTCGTGGGCGATGACCTGCTGCGTGCGCAGGGCCAGGCGGGCCGCCTCCTCGGTGGGCAGGCCGAGCGCCTCGTCGAGAGCGTTGGTGTGCAGCGACTGGGTGCCGCCGCAGACCGCGGCGAGCGCCTGCAGGGCGACCCGCACGACGTTGTTCGCCGGCTGCTGGGCGGTCAGCGTCGAGCCGGCGGTCTGGGTATGGAAGCGCAGCCACAGGGAGCGCTCGTCGCGCGGCGCGAAGCGCTCCCGCACCAGCTCGGCCCACAGCCGGCGGGCGGCCCTGAACTTGGCCACTTCCTCGAGGAAGTTGTTGTGCGCGTTGAAGAAGAACGACAGGCGCGGGGCGAAGTCGTCGATCGCCAGGCCGTGGGAGAGGGCGGCCTGGACGTAGGCCAGTCCGTGCGCCAGGGTGAAGGCGACCTCCTGCACCGCGGTCGACCCCGCTTCGCGCATGTGGTACCCGGAGATCGAGATGGGGTTCCAGCGAGGCACGCGCTTGGCGCAGAAGGCGATGACGTCGGTGACCAGCTTGAGCGAGTGGCGGGGCGGGTAGATGTAGGTGCCGCGGGCCGCATATTCCTTGAGGATGTCGTTTTGGACCGTCCCCCCGACCTTCTCCCAGGACACGCCCTGCTCCTCGGCCACCGCCAGGTACAGGGCGAGCAGGATGGCGGCGGTCGAGTTGATGGTCATCGAGGTGGTGACGCGGTCCAAGGGGATGCCCTGGAACAGCCGCCGCATGTCCTCGATCGAGTCGATGGCGACGCCTACACGTCCAACCTCGCCGCGAGCGAGGGGGTGGTCCGAGTCGTAGCCGATCTGGGTCGGCAGGTCGAAGGCCACCGAAAGGCCGGTGGTGCCGTGTGACAGAAGGTACCGATAGCGCCGGTTGGACTCCTCGGCGCTGGAATAGCCGGCGTACTGGCGCATGGTCCATAAGCGGCGCCGGTACATATCCGGGTGGATGCCACGGGCATAGGGGACCTTGCCAGGATCGCCCACCTGCCGCCGGTAGTCGATGTCCGCCACGTCGGCGGGCCCGTAGCTGGTGGCAATGGGAATGTCCGAGGAGGTTTCAGGCGAAGCGCCGGCGTCACCGGCGCCGGTCGTCGTGGGCGGCCGCTCCCGGCGGGCGTCGTCAGGCATGCCGGCATTATATGGACCAGCGGCTGCGTCCGCCGTCTGCGGCGGCACGGAGGGAGGCGAGCAGCTCTCGCCGTCTCGCCTCCCGAAGACGTCCCGCGGACCGTGGACGTCGGTATTCGTCTATCGTCCCGCGGACGTCGGTATTCGTCTATCTCGGAGGCGGCGGCTCGTGGTGCTCGCCGTGCTCGCGGTGATCACGGTCCCACCTCTCGGACTCCTGCTGGCGATGGCGTTGCGCCCAACCCGAGAAGCGGCCGTCCCGGCCGCGATCGTAGGAGATCACCCGATGGGCGTCGTCGGACCAGATCGTCGAGACGTCGGTCACTTCGAAGCCGTCCCGGACGCCACAACGGTTCACCGGCACGAAGCGCCCTTCGAGGCGGACGTGGTCGTTGCCGATCACGCCGCGCCAGCCGGTGCCGCCAAGCAGGTAGACCCTGCCCTCGTGGCTCTTCACCATCACGCAGTCGCCGCTGGGGCCGGCCGTGACATAGCCGTCGATGTACACGGCCGCGACCGCCGGCCTCGCTGCCACGAAACCAAGCATCAACGCCCCAAGCAGCAGGGGGCGCGCAAACATTCGTCGGAAATTCATGAAGTCCTCCTTTCGGGGAGCCGTGCCGTCTGTGCACGCCTTCCGTCTTACCGGTCGTGCAGAGACGCACGCCTCACCCCCTTACAAGAGCAAGCTGCTTGCCAGATCGCCGGCGGAAGGGGTGACGGCGGCCAGAAGGCGCCTCGCCGACCTCTTGGGGTGACGCTGGTGCGCGACCACCATATCTTGTGGTCAACCCCTTGACATCAGGATCGCCCTCGGGTACCTTGAACGATGGTATCAAGGCCTCGCGTGCCTCGGGCAGAGCGCCCCGCCGACCCCCCCTTGAAAGGGGTTCCGGGAGTCGTCGAGCATGCGTGGCGGGTGTCTTCAGGCTGATTTCCGTTCCAACCATCGACCGTGAGGAGAGACAGCATGGAGCCGCAGACCCCCCTTCCCGAGAGCAGAGGCCACGCGAACCGCAACCCGCTTACGGCTCAGCGCCGGGAGGCTCGGGAGGGCCGGGAAGGCTGGGATGCCGTGGGCTCCGCAAGTGGTCCGGCAAACAATCCGGCAAATGATCCGGCAAATAATCAGGAAGGCGGGCCACCCGCCGCCACGTCGACGGGTACGGGCAAGGGCCTCGGCTTCGCGCGTTTCTTCACCGCTCCGGAAACCGACCCGTTCGACGCCATCGACTGGGAGACCCGCGATGCCCTGATCACCAACGAGAAGGGCGAGACGGTCTTCGAGCAGCGCGGCGTGGAGGTTCCGAAGGCCTGGTCCCAGACCGCCACCAACGTGGTGGTGTCGAAGTACTTCCGCGGCCAGCTGGGCTCGCCGCAGCGCGAGCACAGCGTGCGGCAGCTGATCGGCCGGGTGGTCGATACGATCACCGCCTGGGGAAGAAAAGGCGGCTACTTCGCGGCTTCCGCGGCTCCGGACAACGAGGCCACCTTCCGCGCCGAGCTCGCCCACATCCTGCTCAACCAGCACGCCTGCTTCAACTCGCCGGTGTGGTTCAACGTCGGCATCGAGGAGAAGCCGCAGTGCTCGGCCTGTTTCATCAACGCGGTCGAGGACACCATGCAGTCGATCCTCACCCTGGCCAAGACCGAGGGCATGCTGTTCAAGTACGGCTCCGGCACCGGCAGCAACCTCTCGAAGCTGCGCTCCTCGCGCGAGCTGCTGGCCGGCGGCGGCACCGCCTCCGGGCCGGTGTCCTTCATGAAGGGGTTCGACGCCTTCGCGGGGGTGATCAAGAGCGGCGGCAAGACCCGGCGCGCCGCCAAGATGGTGATGCTCGACATCGACCATCCCGACATCGTCGACTTCATCCGCTGCAAGGAGGTCGAGGAGCGCAAGGCCTGGGCGCTGATCGAGGCCGGCTTCAACGGCGGCTTCAACGTCGTCGGCGGCGCCTACGACTCGATCGCGTACCAGAACGCCAATCACTCGGTGCGGGTGTCCGACGATTTCATGCGCGCCGTCCTCGCCGACGGCGACTGGACGACCACCGCGCGCACCACCGGCCAGCCGATGGGGACCTACAAGGCCCGCGACCTGATGCGGATGATGGCCGAGTCGACCTGGGTGTGCGGCGACCCCGGCATGCAGTACGACACCACCATCAACGAGTGGCACACCTGCGCCGGCACCGGCCGCATCAATGCCAGCAACCCTTGCAGCGAGTACATGTTCCTGGACGATACGGCCTGCAACCTGGCGTCGATCAACCTGATGCGCTTCTACGAGCCCGAAAGCGGCTTCGACGTGGCGAGCTTCCGCCACACCTGCGAGGTGGTGATCTCGGCCCAGGAAATGCTGGTCGACTACGCCAGCTATCCGACGCCCCGGATCGACGAGAACTCGCACAAGTTCCGTCCCCTGGGCCTGGGCTATGCCAACCTGGGTGCGCTGCTGATGGCCCGCGGCATGCCCTACGACTCCGAGGTCGGACGCGACTATGCGGCCGCCATCACCGCCCTCATGTCGGGGTCGGCCTATGCGCAGTCGGCGCGCATCGCCGCGGCGATGGGGCCGTTCTCCGAGTTCGAGATCAACGCTGAGCCCATGCTCAGGGTCATGCGCAAGCATCGTGACGCGATGAAGCGCATCGATCCGGCCCATGCTCCGCTCGACCTGCTGCAGGCGGGCAAGCGCGCCTGGGACGAGGTGGTGGAGCTGGGCGAGCTCCACGGCCTGCGCAACAGCCAGATCTCGGTGCTCGCCCCGACCGGCACGATCGCCTTCATGATGGATTGCGACACCACCGGCGTCGAGCCCGACATCGCGCTGGTCAAGTACAAGAAGCTGGTGGGCGGCGGCATGATCAAGATCGTCAACAACACGGTGCCGCGCGCCCTGAAGCGCCTGGGCTACGACCGCGAGCAGGTGCGCGAGGTGGTGGAGTTCATCGACGAGCAGGACACCATCGAAGGGGCGCCGCATCTGAAGCCCGAGCACCTGCCGGTCTTCGACTGCGCCTTCAAGCCGGCCAAGGGCTCGCGGTCGATCCACTACACCGGCCACCTCAGGATGCTGGCGGCGGTGCAGCCGTTCATCTCGGGCGCCATCAGCAAGACCATCAACATGCCCGAGGACTCGACGCCGGACGACATCCTGCAGGCCTACCTCGAAGGCTGGCAGCTCGGGCTCAAGGCCGTGGCCATCTACCGCGACGGCTGCAAGCGCAGCCAGCCGCTGTCGACGCGCAAGGACACGGGCGCCTCACTCCCGGCCGGCGCGGCCCAGCCGGCGGCCTCGCCGGCGCCGGCGCCTCTCGCCGCCGCGGGGTCCGCGCCGCAGGCGGCGCCCCCGATTTCCCTGGCTCCCCTGGCTCCAGTGGCTCCAGCCGCGCCGGCGCCGCAGTCCGGCCACGTCGCTCCCCTGCAGGAGCGGCGGGCGGTGCGCCGCAAGCTCCCCGACGAGCGGCG
>DATKFK010000013.1:0-6856 GCA_035544375.1 Thermoanaerobaculia bacterium | reverse complement strand
GGCTCGACCTGGGTGCCGCGCAGGCCTTGATAGGCGCCGCCACCCAGGAGGGCGCCGAGCAGCGGACCGAGCCAGTAGAGCCAGTGGTCCCGCCAGACGCCGGCGATCAGCGCCGGACCGAAGGAACGCGCGGGGTTCATCGAGGCGCCGCTCACCGGCCCGCCCCACAGCGCGTCGAGCGCCACCGTCGCGCCGATCGCCACCGCTGCCAGCTCGCCGACGGCGCGCGTGTCGGTCGCCACCGCGGTGATGACGAACATCAGCACCGCGGTGAGCAGCATCTCGGCACCCAGCGACTGCAGGGTGCTGCCCGCCGGCAGCGTGGCGCCGAGCGCCGCCCGCAGGCCGAACAGCCCGCGCAGCGTCCCGGCGGCGGCGACCGCGCCGAGCAGCTGTGCGGCGACGTAGACGGGCACTTCGGACCACGGGAAATGCCGGCAGGCGGCGAAGGCGACGGTGACCGCGGGATTGAGGTGCGCCCCCGAGAGGTGTCCGGTCGCGGCCACCGCGACGAGCACCGCGAGGCCGAAGCTCGCCGCGACGCCGAGATGGGTGAGGGCGCCGGTCGTGCCGTCGACCACGATCGCGCCGCAGCCGGCGGTCACCAGGACGTAGGTGCCGAGCAGCTCGGCCGCCGCCCGGCGCGGTAGGGAGGGCCTCACCGGGGGGGCGACTCGAGCGCGTCAACTGCTGCCGGTGCCGCCGGTGCCGCCAGCGCCGCCGCCGCCGGCTGCGCCGCCAGCGCGGCAACGAGGAAGCGGGTGCGGGTGCGCAGGTCCCGGGCGATGGCTTCGAAGGCGGCGAGCCTGGCCTCCTCGCTGCCCTCGACGGCCGCCGGATCGGGCACGCTCCAGTGCTGCGCCTCCACGCCTTCGGGAAGCGCCGGGCAAGCCTCGCGCGCGAGGTCGCAGACCGTCACCAGCCGGTCCCAGCCGGTCGCCCCCACCTCCGCCAGCGACTTGGCCCGCTGCTCCCGGATGTCGATGCCCTGCTGGGCCAGGACCTGAATCGCCAGCGGATGCAGCGCGGTTGGCGAGGTGCCGGCGCTGGCGGCCTCGATGCGGCCGCCGCTCTGCGCGCGGAGGAGAGCCTCGGCCATCTGCGAGCGGGCGCTGTTGTGGGTGCAGACGAAAAGCACCCGCCGCCTGGGCGCGGGCGCCGGCGCCCCACCAGGCGCGACGCCGGGCGCGGCGCTCCGTAGCGGCCCGCCGCTGTCGTGAACCAGGCCCGGGTGCAGGCTGGCGCCGGCAGCCTGGTAGAGATAGGCCACCCGGTCGAGGTCGAGGCTGTAGTAGACGTCGCGCGCGTCGGCCGAGCTTCGGCGCTCCCGCACCAGGGCGTGCTCGCGCAGCCGCCGCAGATGGTACGAGACCAGGTTGGCGGGCTCGCCCACCCGCGCCATCAGCTCGTGGACGCGCAGGTCCGAACCGGAGAGCGCCACCAGCAGGTTCCATCGCTGCTCGTGCGCCAGCAGCTTGAGGAATCCGTAAGGCGTCGCTTTCTTCGTGCTCATTAAGACATAGGATATCTTGAAGTAATTCGGAGAGCAAGCTCAGGAGGATGAATTGGTACTTATCCTACTGGGCATCGGTGCCAGCAAGGCATTGCAAAATAGATTGGAGCAATATATGCTGTGCCGATTTGAGGAGACGGGTACCATGGACAGTCGCGGCAAGCTCAAAGTGCTCTTCCTCTGCACCGGCAACTCCGCCCGCAGCATCATGGCCGAGTACGTGATGCGCGAGCTTGCCGGCGACCGCTTCGAGACCTTCAGCGCCGGCTCGCAGCCCGCCGGCCGGGTGCATCCGCGGGCGCTCGAGGTCCTGCGCGACTATTACGGGATCGACGCCGCCGGGGCGCGCAGCAAGTCCTGGGACGAGCTCCGCGGCCAGCGCTTCGACTTCGTGATCACGGTCTGCGACAGTGCCCGCGAGGCGTGCCCCTTCTGGCCCGGCCAGCCGGTGCTTGCCCACTGGGGGACCGACGACCCGGCAGCTTACGTCGGTCCTCCCAAGGGCCAGCTGGCCGCATTCCGCAAGGCGGCGGCCGAGCTCCACCGCCGGATCGATCTGTTCCGCAACCTGCCGCTCGACGCCCTGACCCGGATGCAGGTCGAGCAGGAGACCGCGCGGATCGGGATGAGCTGAGGCGGAGGCCGGGACGCCGTTCTCGAAAGGAGCGACCCCCGCGCCGCCGCCTAAATGCGGCCCGCTTCTCCCCGGCTTGCCGGCACCCGCGCGGCTGCCTCTGCCCTGCCGTCAATCACCCTTCAGTTTGGCCGCGATCCGGTCTACACTTCCAAGATTGTTTGCCGATGCCTGACGACACGGGCATGGGATGAGATGAGCAGTGCGGAGGGAGAACATGGCAAACCGGTTCGGTTCCGATATTCTCATCCAAGCGGTAGATCCAAAGAGCGCCGCAGCCTTCTACGTCGAAGAGCTGGGATTCGCGATCACCGGCCAGGCGCCGAACATGATCAGCCTCCATGGCGACCACATCAACCTGTTCATCGAGCGCGGCCCCGCGCTCGGTCCGGTGCTGGAGGTCACGGTCGACGATGTCGCCGCCGCTCGCCTCCGGCTGGCAAGGGCGGGCTGCGTCACCATCAAAGACGAGCCGGATTTTCCGCGCTGCTACGTGCAAGACCCATTCGGTTTGATTTACAACCTGACGAGCTGAGCCACCCTGGCGGCGCTCATTGGCGCCCGTCCGGCTCGCCGGCCGATCGCCGCTCGGGCATGACCTGCCGCCGACGCGCCCCAGCGAGGACGCTGGCGGCGGCCTGACCGAGGTCGAGCGCGCCGCTCGCCAGCATGGCGATGGCGCCAAGCAGGGCGCAGCCGGTGCGGTCCAACGCCAGGCGGGGAAGGCGCCCGGCGGCGAGCGCAAGATAGGTGGCGACGAAGAGGACGAGCGGCAGGAGAGGCAGATCGCGCATCGCGAGGGCGCACGCCGCCCGGCCGGGCCGCCGACGCAGGCGCCGACGACATCTTAACTTGTCCGGATTCGCTTCCGCCCCAGGTAGCGCTCCTCGACGAAGGCAACGTGGTGGGCCTCGTGCCCGGCGATGTGATAGCCGAGCGCACGGACGGTGGAACGCTTGCCGTCGGCGACGCCGGAGCGCAGCAGCGCCGCCTGGGGAAGGCCGCGAAACAGCGCGATGGTCGCTTCCCGCACGGCGGCGTATTCCGCCACGATGTCCGCGGCCTGGCGTTCGTTCGCCTGCGAGGCCGCGGCGAAGGCGTCCTGCTCGAAACCGGGCAATGGCGTGAGGTCGCCGCGGGCGAAGCGCAACGCGCGGTAGGCGTAGATCCGCTCGTCGTCCACGATGTGGACCAGGATCTCCTTGATCGTCCACTTGCCCGGCGCGTACCGATGCAGCAGGGTTTCCTCCGGCAGCCCGAGCACCAGGTCCGTGGTCGCGACGCGGGCGCGCTCCAGGTGGTCGAGCAGCCGTCCGTCGCCGGGAAGGAGGTCGATGTACATGCTCGCGTACGCCGGGTACTCGCCGGGTGGCGGCTTGGGAATGTCTCGCAAGGCGGCTCCTTTGGTGAGTCCTCGAGTCCGGATCAGACCGGCGGTGGCAGCATACCCTGGTGGCCGGCACGCTCGGCGTGCGGCGGGGCGAGCGCGGGTCTACAATGGCAGCCGTAAGTCACCAGGACCGCGGCGGCAGACCGCTCGAGGAGACGCTCATGCGTGCACGGAGGATGCTGTGGTTGCGATTGTCCGCGGTCGCCGTCGTCGTCGCGGGCGCGCTGGCGCCGAGGGCCGCCTACCCCGGACCCGCGCCGGCGAGCTACGAGAGCCTGCTGGAGAAGGCGCGGCGGGGTGACGCCGGGCTCGATTTCACCGCCCTGCGGATGGCCTGGGCCGATCGGTTGGCCAAGGCGGCGAGGGCCGATTCCGACCTGCGCAACAAGATGTTCGACGCTCTGCACAAGGACCAATGGGCCGTGGTGATCGAGACCGGCAACAAGGTGCTGGCACAGAACTATCTCGACATCGATGCGCACATGTTCGTCGCCTTCGCCTACGAGAAGACCCACGATGCGGAGAGGGCCGCGCAACATCGCACCATGGGCAACGGCCTGATGAAATCGATCCTCGCTTCCGGCAACGGCAGGGATTTCAACACGGCTTTCGTGGTGGTCTCGGTGGACGAGGAGTATGCGGTGCTGCGCCACTATCGCCTGGCGTCGGGCAAGCAGGACCTGGTGACCGCCGGCGGGCATAGCTACGACGTCCTCACCGCCCAGACGGACGCGCACGAGGAAGCGACCGTCTACTTCAACATCGACAAGGTCGTCGCCATCGAGGACGCTCAGCTCGGCGGTCACTAGTGACCGACAGCCCTATCGCCAACCGATCAAGAGCCCTGCCGCGACGTTGAAGGCGTGGCCGGTGCCAGGCCGATAGACGACCTCGTATCCCGGCTCGACGTACCAGCCGACATCGCGGCGTGGCCAGAACATGAAGTCTGCGGCCGCCTCGGTGCCCCAAAAGGTGCGTTGACCAGAACGCACCAACTCGGGCCCGAGCCCGAACATGAATTCAGACTGCGACGAAAGACGGTAGGGTTTCTTGAAGAGCAGATCCGCTGACGCTTCCGTGTGCCCCGCCGCCGCCACCGCCGAAAGACCGAGCTCGAGCTCCAGCCAGTTCTCGATAGGCGTCACCTCGATGGCCAGAGTACCGCCTTGCTGGCGGGTCCGCTCGCCAAGGTCCCAGGCGAGTGCTCCGCCGACTTCGAGCACGGCGCGATGCTCGGCGCCTTCCTCGTCCTGCGCGTTGGCGGGATGAAGGGGCAGTAGCAACGCAACGATGCCCGCTGAAACGGCGAAGCAGGCAGCGCGCAAGCCCATACCCCGGAATCGATGCACGCGCGGCAGTATATGTCCGCCTCTCGGAGCGGCTGTAGCTCGGCGGCGCTCGAAGGCCAGGCAGGCCCGGGCGAGGCGGCGAGCAGGCTGTGGCCATTTTTTATGATTGACATGATATGGTCAAGAGAGTAAGATCTGCCCGAATCGAGCGCGCGGCCGTCCGGCCGCCGAGGGATTGGGGGTGACGGATGGGATTCCGGACAGCGGGGGCCGGGAGGATCGGGGCGGAGAGGCCGGGACGGTGCCGCGGTCCGGCGAGGACGGCGCTTTGCGGGCTGGCGCTGTGGCTCGTCGCGGGGCCGGCGGCGGCGGGGTTGCTGGACGATCTGGTCAAGGGTTACCAGGCGGCTTCCAACTCCTGGCTCGACACGCTGGTTCCGGTGGCGGAGCGGACGTTCGGGATCCTGGCCGGCCTGGAAATCGCGGCGGGGGCGCTGATGTGGGTGGTGAACCGCCGCTCCGTTGACGAGATGCTGCTCGGCTTCATCCGCAAGATCCTGGTGCTCGGCCTCTTCTACGTCTTCCTGAGCCAGTTTCCGCTGTGGGTGCCGCGGATCGTCCAGGGTTTCCAGGCGGCCGGGCAGGCGGCGGGCAAGACCCAGGAGCTCTCGCCGAGCGGCGTCATGAAGGTGGGGATCGATATCGGCACGCGCCTGCTGGAAGCGGCGAACGACGCGGGCTTCCTGGTGCCCGGGGCGACGCTCGTCCTGGCGCCGCTGGTGACGCTGATCGTGATGATCGCTTTCATCAGCATCGCCGCGCAGCTGGTGATGACCCTGGTCGAGAGCTACCTGGTGGTGACCGGCGGCGTGGTGTTCCTGGGCTTTGCGGCCTTTCGCGGCAGTGCGCCGCTGGCGGACAAGTACATCGTCTACGCGGTGCAGGTGGGGACGAAGCTGTTCCTGCTGTACCTGCTGGTTTCGACGGGACTGGCGATCGCCGGCACCTGGACGCAGGACCTGGCGCAGGTGGGCGCGTCCGGCGGCAACCTGAAGCCGCTGTTCGACGTGCTCGCCGGCAGCCTCGTGTTCGCGCTGCTGGTGTGGAAGATCCCGTCGCAGGTGAGTCATTTCCTGACGCAGAGCGTCCACCTGCACCTGCGCGAGGCGCTGGCGGATTAGTGGCCGGCCGGAGCCGAGCGATGGTGCGGCGCATCTTCTCCCCGTCTCGCCGGCGGCCGGCGGCGGAGCGCGAGACGCCCAACCCGATCTTGGCCGGGCGCGGCGCGTTTGCCGGCGCGTTCGGCGACCTGGCGAGAGGCAAACGCAACTGGCAGCTGATGGCCTTCGGCCTGCTGGGGTTGTTCGGGATCGTACTGGTGGCGTTCGTGCGCATGGCCGCGGAAACGCGGATCACCCCTTACGTCGTCGAGGTCGATCGGCTGGGACGGGCGGTGGCGTTCGGGCCGGCGGAACGCGCCCCGCGGACGGGCGAGACCGATCGGCGGATCGTCGCGGCGACGCTGTCGCTGTTCCTCCGCAACGTGCGCGCCGTGTCCTCGGACGGGGTGGTGCAGCGGGAGCTGCTCTACCGCGCCTACGCCAACACCGCGGCGGCGGCGCGGCGCTTCCTGGACGGCTGGTTCGCGCAGCCGGAGCACGATCCGCGCCTGCTGGGGCTGCGTTTCACCCGGTCGATCGAGGTCGAGGCGATCCTGCCGGTGCCGGGGAGCGCGGTGTGGCGGGCGCAGTGGACGGAGCGGGAGCAGCCGGTCGTGGCGGGCGCGGTCCGCGAGTCGGCATGGGAGGGCTACCTGACCGTCAGGGTGCACCGGCCGGCGACGGCGAGCGTCGTCGAAGAAAACCCGCTCGGCATCTACGTCACGGACTTGACGTGGACCGAGGTCACGAAGTCTCAGGCCAACGGAGGATTGCGATGAGCGGACACGGGAGAGTGGCGGCGAAGGCCGGACGCTTGCTGGGAGCGTGCTGGATGGCGACGGCGACGATGGCGACGGCGATGGCGGCGGA
>DATKFK010000012.1:0-13952 GCA_035544375.1 Thermoanaerobaculia bacterium | reverse complement strand
CCCGCCGCCCGCCGGAGGCAGGCGTGAGCCGCAGTGCGCGGCGGCGGCTCGGCCGCGAGCACGGGCTGTCGCCGCGGCTGGCCGCGGCGTTGATCCTGCTCGCCGCCGCGGCCGCGCCGCTGCACGCCCGCGCCGCCGAGTCGTTGCGCGTCGAGATCGACGGGCTCAGCGGCGAGCTGCGCAAGAATGCGCTGGCCAACCTGGCGATCGAAGCGGCGCGCAAGGACAAGGACCTCGACGAATCGCGCATCCGGCGGCTGCACGGGCAGGCGCCCGAGGAGATCCAGGAGGCGCTGCAGCCCTTCGGCTACTACCGGGTGGTGGTGGACGCCTCGCTCACCCATGAGGGCGCCACCTGGGTTGCCCGCTACAAGGTCGAGCAGGGGCCGCAGCTCAAGGTCGCCTCCCGCGACATCCAGGTGCTCGGCGACGGGGCGAGCGACGCCGGCTTCCAGCAGGTGGTGCGCGCCTTTCCGCTGCACGAGGGCGAGGCGCTGATGCAGGTCGCCTACGAGGCCGGCAAGAAGGCGTTCGACGACTATGCCGCGGCCAACGGCTACCTCGACGCCAAGTTCCAGGTCAGCCAGATCCAGATCGACCTTGCCACCTACACCTCGAGCATCGTCCTGCACTACACGACCGGGCCGCGCTATCGCTTCGGGCCGGTGCGCTTCAACCAGCACCTGCTGCGCCCCTCGCTGCTGCGCGGTTACGTCCGCTTCAAGGAGGGCGACCCGCTCGCGGCCAACCAGCTGCTGCTGCTGCAGGAGTCGCTCGCCGACAGCACCTATTTTCAGCGCGTGGAGGTGGTGCCGCGCCGCGACGAGGCGATCGGCGTCGAGGTGCCGATCGACGTCAACCTGCTGCCCGCGAAGCCGCAGAAATGGTCGGCCGGCCTGGGCTACGGCACCGACACCGGGCCGCGCGCCACCCTCGGGCTCGAGCTGCGCCACCTGAACGACCTCGGACACCGCTTCACCACCGAGGGCAAGGTGTCGCTGGTCGAGAAGAGCTTCCGCGCCGACTACCTCATCCCCGGCGCCTACCCGCGCACCGACGTGCTCGACTTCACCGCCGCCTACGCCGACCTGACGCCGAAGACCAGCCACAGCGAAAACCTGCTGGTCGGCCCCAGCTACAGCTTCTCGCTCGGGCGCTGGCGGCAGGCGGTGGCCCTCGACTACCAGCGCGAGACCTACACCGTGGGCGTCGACAAGGGCATCTCCGCCCTGGTCATCCCGCAGGACACCTGGACGCGCGTCTTCGCCGACGACCGCATCTATCCGAGCCACGGCGAGAAATACACGTTCATCGTGCGCGGCGGCGCCAAGGCCCTGGCCTCCGACGTCAACTTCGCCCAGGCTTCGGCCGACGCCAAGTTCGTGCAGAGCCTCGATCAGCGGCGGCGTTTCCGGCTGATCAGCCGCGCCAACGCCGGCTACACCTGGACGGACGACTTCCGCCACCTGCCGCCCACCGAGCGCTTCTTCGCCGGCGGCGACCAGAGCGTGCGCGGCTACGGCTTCCAGGGGATCGGCGCCCGCGACGTCAAGGGCAACGTCATCGGCGGCCCCGACACCCTGGTGGGCAGCGTCGAGGTCGAGTACCGCCTCGAGCAGTGGCAGGCGCTGCAGAAGTTCGGGGTCGCCGCCTTCTACGATGCCGGCACCGCCGGCTTCTCGTTCGGCGGCGGCATGCAGCAGGGCACCGGCCTCGGCATCTTCTGGATCTCGCCGATCGGCCTGGTGCGGGTCTACGTCGCCACGGCCCTCAGCCTGCCGGGCCACCCGCTGCGCCTCCACCTGACCATAGGACCCGATCTATGAAGGGCCTGAAGCGCCGCCGCATCGTCCGCATCCTCGCCTGGCTGGCCGCCGGCCTCGCCGGCCTGCTGCTGCTCGTGGTCCTCGCCCTGGCCTTCCTGATCGGCACGCCGACCGGCACGCGCTTCCTGTTCGCGCGCCTGGGAGCCCTGCTGCCCGGCACCTTCGCGGTGCAATCCACGGAAGGCCGGATCGACAGCCCCCTGATCCTCCACGGCATGGTTTACAAACGGCCGGGCATGGAGGTCCGCATCGATCGCCTGTACCTCGAATGGCGGCTGCGCGAGCTGCTGGCGCGGCGCGTCGACGTCCGGCGCCTCTACGCCGACGGCGTCCACGTCGTGTCGGCGCCGAACCCCAACCCGCAGCCGACCCAGCTGCCGGACCTCGACCTGCACTTCAACGTCATCGTGCGTGACGCGCGGGTGCGCGGCCTGACGCTCGGCAGCGGCGGCCTGGCGGCGGCGACGTCCGGGCCGGCGGCGCCCGTGGCCGGGGCGACGGCCGCGGCGCAGGCGGCCGCAGCTGCCGCCGCGGCGGCGTCGGGGACCGCGACGCCGACCACCTCGGCGGCGACGGCGGCCCCGACCGTCATCGACGAGATCGATCTCTCGACCACCGACATAGGCAACCTCGTGCGCCTGGACCGGCTGGCGGTGCGCTCGGCGGTGCTGCGCGCCGAGGTGAGCGGCACGGTGCAGCCGCGCGGCGATTATCCGGTCGATCTCGCCATGCGCTGGCAGCTCCAGCCGCCGGGACCGCCGCGGACGGCCGCAGTGGTCGGCAGCGGCACCCTGAAAGGCAGCCTGGCGACTCTGCACGTCGATCAGACCCTGACCGCCCCCTTCGACGTGCGCGTCGCCGCGGTGCTGTTCCAGCCGCTGCGCGACGTCCGCTTCGACGGCCGGGTGACCTGGAACGGCGTCAACCCGCACCGCCTGCGCGCCGACCTGCCCGACCTCCAGGCCTCGGGGCAGGCCGCGGCGCGCGGCAGCCTCGATCACTTCGACAGCTGGGGCGCGGTCGCCGGCGCAATGGCCCCCGCGGGGAGCTTCCATCTCGATTACCGGGTGTCGCGCCAGGGAGACGCCTGGCAGGTGCGCCAGGCCGACCTGACGCTGCCCGGCACCCCCTCGCGGGTGGCGCTGCGCGGCCGGGTGCTGCTGCCGGCCACGGCGGCCAACGGCGCCGGCAACCTCGACCTCGACCTGCTGGCCAGCTGGCGCGACGCCGCCTGGCCGCCGCGCGGCAAGGCCTCGTTCGCCAGCCCGCGGGGCGAGGCGCACGTCGTGGTGCACGCCCCGGCCGGCAGTCTGAGCAGCGAGGGGACGCTGCAGGCGGAGGTGACCTCGCTCGGGCCGCTCGCGGCGAGCTACCGGCTCACCCGCCAGGGAGCCGACTGGCGGCTCGAGAAGCTGGACCTGGCGGTGCCCGGCACGCCGACCCATCTCGCCGCCACGGGCCGGGTGGCGCAGCGCGGCCAGACCTTCGACGTCGACGCGGGAATCGACTGGCGCGACCTGGCGTGGCCGCTGACCGGGCCGCCATCGGTCAAGAGCCGGCAGGGGCAGGCGAAGATCGCCGGCAGCCTCGACGGCTTCCGGGCGCAGGTCAGCGCCGAGCTCGCCGCCGGCCCGGGCGCCACGGCCGCCAATACGCCGGCCGCCAACCCCGCCGTCGTGCCGAGCGCGGCACAGCCGGCAACCGCCGCGGCGCGCGCCGCCGCGGCAGCTCCGCCAGGCGCCGGCGCCGCAAGCCGGGCGGCGGGAGCCGCGGTAGCGCAGACCACCGCGGCGCCCGGCGCGGCGGCCGGCCGGTTCACGCTCTCCGGCACCGGCAACCGCGACCGCTTCCATATCGACAGCCTGGCCGCCGACGTGCTCTCCGGCCATCTGCAGGGGCACGGCGACGTCGTCTGGAGCCCGCGCCTGGGCTGGAACGTGGCGCTCTCCGGGCAGGGGATCGACCCGGCCGTGGTGCGTCCCGACCTTCCCGGCCGTCTCGGCTTCCAGCTCGCCACCCGCGGCGAGAGCCAGGCGGCGGGGCTGACCGGCAGCGTGGACCTGCCGCAGCTGCAGGGGACCTTGCGCGGCCAGCCCGTGGCGGTCACTGCCGCCCTGCGCCTGGCCGGCCCGAGCTACGACCTGTCGCGGCTCGACGCGCGCTGGGGGACGGCGCGGCTGCGGGCCTCCGGCAGGCTCGGCGACCGCTTCGACCTCGGCTTCGACGCCGCGGCCCCCAACCTCGGCCTGGTGGTGCCGGCGGCCACCGGCTCGCTCACCGCCCAGGGCCACGTCGCGGGCGCCGCGAAGACGCCGCGGATACAGGCGTCGGCGCATGCCCAGGGACTGCGGTTCGGCACCCAGAGCGTCGGCGACGCGACCCTGCACGCCGACGTGGACCTGGCGCCGGCAGGGCAGTTCCAGCTCGACGCCACCCTGCACGAGCTCAGCGCCGGCGGCCAGCTGGTCTCCCAGCTCACCGTGCAGACCCGCGGCACCACGGCCAATCACACCCTGGCGCTGTCGGCGGCCGGGCTGGGCGACCAGAAGGATGCGCGCTTTGACGTCGGCCTGGCCGGCGGCGTCAGCGGCCCGCTGGGTGCCGGTTCCACCTGGCGCGGCCAGATCTCGCGGCTCGATCTGCGCTCCTCGACGGTCGGCGATTGGAGCCTGCAGCGGTCGGCGGCGCTCTCGGCCGGAGCCAGCGCCGTGCAGCTGCGCGACCTCTGCTGGGCCGCGGTCGGCGCCTCGGCGGGCGCCGGCCGGGCCGGCGGCGGCAGCGGCGGCGGCGGCGGCAGCGCCAGGACAGGCGCCACCCAGGCCGCCGCCGGCGGGGCCGCCGCCGGCGCCAGCCTGTGCGCGAGCGCCGCCTGGTCCCAGGCCGGACCGTGGGCGGGCGAGGCGACGCTCACCTCCCTGCCGCTCAACCTGGCGAAGCCGCTGTTGCCTCCCGACCTGACGATCACCGGCGAGGTCAGCGGCAAGGCCGAGGCGCATGGCGGCAGCCGCGGCATCGCGGGTGCGGACGTGGACCTCGTGCCGGGACCCGGAGACCTTCGCTTCCCCGCCGAGCAGGGACGCACGGTGGACGTGCACTTCGAGCGCGGCAGCCTGCGCGCGCGGGCCGGGCCGGCCGGCGGCGATGCCACCGCCTCCCTGGCCTTCACCAACGTCGGCACCTTCGACGCGCAGGTGCGCCTGCCGCGCCTGACCCAGGGCGTCGTGCTGCGCGACCAGCCGGTCGCGGGCAAGATCGCCGCGCACCTGCGCGACCTCACGGTGCTCGAGGCTTTCGCGCCCGATCTGCGGCGGCTGGGCGGCACCTTCAACGCCGACCTGGACCTGGGCGGCACCGCCGCCGCGCCGCGCCTGACCGGCCAGGCGGTCCTGGAAGGCGGCAGGGCCCAGGTGCCGCTCTATGGCCTTGATCTCAAGAACGTGCGGCTGACCGCCCGGGCTGCCGGCGGCACCACGCTGGCGATCGACGCCGGCGCCAGCTCCGGCCCGGGCAGCGTCCGGATCACCGGCAGCGCCGGCCTGATGCCGAGCGCCGCGGCGCCGGTCCACCTCGCCGTCACCGGCAGCCGGTTCGAGGTGATGGGGACGCGCGACATCCGCATCCTGGTGTCGCCGGACCTGCAGGTCGACTACCAGGGCACGGTGGCCCGGGTCACCGGCCAGGTGACGGTGCCGGAGGCCCACGTCCACGTCGAAAAGGCCCCCAAGGGGGGTCCGATCGAGCCCTCGAAAGACGTCGTGTTCGTGGGCGGGCAGAAGCCCCAGGCGCAGCAGCCGGGCAAGACGCCGGTCGCCATGTACACGCGCGTGCGCCTGGTGCTGCCGAATCCCTCGGTCGAGCTCGACGCGCTGGGCCTCAAGGGACAGCCCTACGGGTCGCTGCTCCTGGTCGAGAACCCCGGCAACACCGTGGCCACCGGCACCGGCGAGCTCGACATCGCACCCGGCGGGACCTTCCAGGCCTACGGCCAGAACCTCACCATCCAGCGCGGCCGCCTGATCTTCGGCGGCCCGATCGACGATCCCGGCCTCGACATCCGCGCTTCGCGCCTGTCCGACGACAGCACGGTCACCGCCGGCATCGACGCCAAGGGCAGCCTCAAGGAGCCGCTGTTCTCGGTCTGGTCCACTCCCACCATGGGCCAGAGCGATGCCCTCGCCTACCTCCTGCTCGGCCACGGCCTCAACCAGGCCAGCGCGCAGGAAGGCAACCGCGTCGCCAATGCCGCCTCCTCGCTGGGCCTTGCCGGCGCCGGCCTCCTGGCCAAGAGCATCGGCGCCCGTTTCGGTCTCGAGGAAGCGTCGATCGAGAGCAAGGGCAACTTGAACCAGGCTTCCCTGGTGCTGGGCAAGTACCTCGCTCCCCATCTCTACGTGATCTACGGCATCGGGCTCTTCCAGCCCGTCAGCACGTTCCGCATCCGCTACATCCTCAGCAGCAAGTGGACCCTGCAAGCCGAGAGCAGCAGCGAAACCGGCGCCGACATCCTCTACACCTTGGAGCGCGGCCACACGAAATGAGCAGCGGGCCTCCGTCCGCGTTTACAGCTCCGCCAGCCAGCTCTTGATGGCCACGTCGAGGCGGCGGCGGTCGCGGTGGCGCGCCAGCGCGATCTCGACCAGGCGGTCGGTCAGCCGCGGGAGCGGAACTCCGGAGATGTCCCATAGGTGCGGGTACATCGAGATGGCGGTGAAGCCCGGCAGGGTGTTGATCTCGTTGACGTACAGGCGGCCGTCGCCTTCGAGCAGGAAATCGACCCGGGCGAGGCCGGCGCCGCCCAGGGCGGCGAAGGCGGCGACGGCCGTGGCGCGAATGCGGTCGGCGGTTGCCGGGAGAAGCTCGGCGGGGGCGATCAGCCGGGCGTTGTCGTTCAAATACTTGTCGGCGTAATCGTAGAAGTCGCCCCCGGGCACGATCTCGCCCACCGCCGAGGCTTCGAGGCTCTCGTAGCCGAGCACCGCGCATTCGAGCTCGCGGCCGTCGATGCCGCGCTCGACCAGGACGGCGTCGTCGAAGCGCAGCGCGAAACGCAGCGACGTCTCGACGCAGGAACGGTTGTCGACACGCTTGACGCCGACGCTCGAACCGCCGCGGCACGGCTTGACGAACAGCGGCAGCGGCAGGGCCTCCAGGCGGTCGCGGACGGCGCGCGGATCGCTCTCGAGCTCGGCGCGGGTGACGGCCTCGCAGGGGAGCACCGGCACGCCCGCGGCGGCGAGGAGGCGCTTGGTGTACAGCTTGTCCATGGCGACCGCGCTGGTCGTCACTCCCGGACCGACATAGGGCAGGTCGAGCATCTCGCACAGCCCCTGCAGGGTGCCGTCCTCGCCCCAGCTCCCGTGCACGATCGGGAAGACCACCTCGACCCCCGATCCGAGCAGCGCCACGAGGGTCGGCGCCACCGGGACGCCGAGCGGCGGGATCACCCGCTGGTCGCTGGCGAGCACCGCCGCCGCCGCCCCGCGGTCGAGCCAGCAGCCGTCCTGGGCGATGCCGAGCGGCGTCACCCGGTGGCCGGCCTCACGCAGGCCGAGAGCCACGGTGCGAGCCGAAACGATCGAGACGTGGTGCTCGACGCTGCGGCCCCCGAAGACAACTCCAACGTCCATCCGTTCTCCTCCTGACGCGTCGCCGGCCCCCCCGCCGGCGACCAGGAACCGCACCGCGACCTGGCGATCGGGCCCGTGATCGAAGCCGGGCCGAGGAGCGGCGCCTCAGCGCTGCAGGTCGAGCTGGCTGGCGCTCAGCACCTCGGGCAGGGCGCGCAGGCGCGTCACCACCGCCTCGCCGGCCGGCTGGTCGAGACGCAGCACCGCCAATGCCTTCTCTTCGCCGTCGCGGCGCGCCAGGTGGATGTCGGCGATGTTGACGCGTGCCTCGCCGAGCAGCGAGCCGAGCTTGCCCACCACCCCGGGAACGTCGCGGTTCTCGAGCACCAGCAGGTGGCCCTGCGGGCGGAACTCGAGGCGATAACCGCCGAAGCGTACCACTCGCGGGTCGCACGCGCCGACCAGCGTGCCGCCGAGCTCGACCGTGCGGTCGCCGCCTTTGAGCGTGACCCCGACCAGCTGCGCGTGCTCGGCATGGGCGCCGTGGCTGGCCACGATCATCTCGATGCCGCGGGCCTCGGCGACGTGCTCGGCATTGACGTAGTTCACGCCCTCGTCCATGAAGGCGGTGAGGGCGCCCTTGAGCACCGCCAGCGCCACCGGCTGGCGGTAGCCCTCCTCGATCGCCCAGGCGTCCACCTGCAGGCGCTCGAGCGGCGCCTCGAGCAGTGTGCAGGCCATCTTGCCGAGGGTTTCGCCGAGCGCCATGAAGGCCTCGAGGCGGCCGGCGCCGGGCGCGCCGCCGGCGCTGGTGCGAAACGGCAGGTTGACGGCGGCGATGGCGAACGAGCCGGCAAGCGCCGCCAGCACCATCTCCGCCGTCTCGGTCGAGATCCGCTCCTGGGCCTCGCGGGTCTGCGCGCCGAGATGCGGCGTCGCCACCACCCGGGGATGGCGCGCCAGCCGGCGATCGGTCGGCGGCTCCTCGGCGAAGACGTCGAGACCGGCTCCGCCCACGGCGCCGGACTCGAGCGCCGCCAGCAATGCCTCCTCGTCGATCACCCCGCCGCGGCCGCAGTTGATCACCAGGGCGCCGCGCGGCAGCAGCGCCAGCCGCTCGGCGTCGAGCAGGTTGCGCGTCTGCTCGGTCAGCGGCGTGTGGACGGTCACGGCGTCCGACCGGCCCAGCAGCTCGGCAAGCGGCAGCATCTCGACTTCCAGGCGCCGCGCCGCGGCCGGATCGAGATAGGGATCGTAGGCCACCACCTTCATCTCGAAGGCGCGGGCGCGCTTCGCCACGCGCTGGCCGATGCGCCCGAAGCCGATCACTCCCAGGGTCTTGCCCTGCAGCTCGATGCCGGTGAGCTTGCGGTCCCAGCCGCCCGCCTTGGTCGAGGCGTCGGCCTCCGGGACCCGCCGCGCCACGGCGAGCAGCAGCGCGAAGGTGTGCTCGGTGGCCGACATCAGGTTCGCGGTGGGGGCGTTGACCACCAGGATCCCCAGCTCGGTGGCCGCGTCGACGTCGACGTTGTCGACGCCGATGCCGGCGCGGCCGACGACCTTCAGCTTCTTGCCGGCCCGCAGCAGGTCCGCCGTGACCTTGGTCGCGCTGCGCACGACCAGCGCGTCGCAATCGCCGATCACCTCGGCGAGGCGGGGCCGGTCCGCCTCGCGCAGCTCGACGATCTCGGCGCCGCGGGAGGCGAGCAGCGCGAGGCCCGTGCGGTCCAGCTTGTCGGCGATGAGGATGCGGGGCATCGCCTCAGACCTCCTGCCGCGGCCGCGGTGCCGCGCTCCCGGCGCTCCCGGCGGCGCCCGCGGCGCCGCCGACGGTGGCGGCCGCCAGGGCGGCGGCGCCCGCGGCGTCTCCCGCGGCGAGGGACTGGTGGATCTCGTCGATCTGGGCCAGCAGCGCCTCGAGATCGCCGTCGCCGACCTCTCCCATGTGCCCGATGCGGAAGGTGGTCGGCTTCCAGTCGCCGTAGCCGCCGCCCACCGTCCAGCCGCGGCCGGCGAGCTGCTTGACCAGCGCCTGCGGATCGATGCCCGGCGGCGGGCGCAGGCACGAGACGGTCCTCGAGCGGGCGTTTTCGGCCGCGGCGAAGGTGAAGCCGCGCGCCGCCGCCCACTCGGCGGTGCGGCGGCGCAGCCGCTCGTGGCGCTCCCAGCGCGCCTCCATGCCCTCGGCGAGGATGCGGTCGAGCTGCCGGTCGAGGGCGTAGAACAGCGGGATCGCCGGCGTGGTGATCGCACCGCCCTCGCGGTGCTTGGCGCGATACCGCAACAGGTCGGTGTAGAAGCCGCGCCGCTCCACCGTGGCGGCACGCGCGGCGGCACGGTCGGAGAGGCTGAAGACGACCAGGCCCGGCGGCAGCGCCAGCGCCTTCTGGGTGCCGGCCAGCACCACGTCGAGGCCCCAGGCGTCGGTCTCGATCGGCGCGCCGCCGAGCGACGAGACGGCGTCGACCAGCACCAGGGCGTCGCTCTCCTCGCGCACGGCGCGCGCGATCTCGGCGAGCGGGTTCATCACTCCGGTCGAGGTCTCGTTGTGCACCACCGTGACGGCGTCGTAGCGCTTGCGCCGGAGCGCGCCGCGCACGAGGTCCGGATCGACGGCCTCGCCCCAGGGCGCCGACAGGCGGTCGGCCGCCTTGCCGATGCTGCGGCTGATCGCGTGCCAGCGCTCGGAGAACGCGCCGTTGGTGAGGCTCAGCACGTCGGCGGCGGCGGTCGAGATCACCGCGCTCTCCATGATCAGCGTCGAGCTGCCGGTGGCGATGAGCCCATCGCCCTGGGTGCGCAGGACGGCCGGCAAGCGGCCGGCGATCGACTGGTAGAAGGTGCGGAAGCCGGCCGAGCGGTGACCCACGACGGGCGCCGCCATGGCCTGGCGGGCATCCTCGGGAACGTAGGTGGGGCCGGGAAGGAAGAACTGGATCTTTTCCATGAGGGATGACCTTTGCGTTGCCTGTCGAAGTGATGGCTCGCCGGAACCGGAGGAGCGTACGCCGCTCGCGCCAGCCGGCGGCACTGCCGGCGCCGCCGGCGATTGGCGCAGTGTGGCAAACGAGAGGGACCGTTAGCAACCCGAGGCCGCACGGCGGGTCCGGCGCGCCCGAGCGGCCCGGGACTCAGGGCATCCCGAGGAGCGGAAACCTCAGGGCGCCGCCGGCTCCGCCGGCGCGCTCGCCTCGCCACCCCAGGGCCGCGGCCGCCGCAGGGCGGCCACCAGATCGGGAGTGTCGTAATGCTGCACCGCGGCATCGCCGGGCCGCGCGATCCGCCACCCATCGCCTGCTGAAGACAGTGCCGGCACCGCGGCGAGCGGGACCGCAGAGGCCGCCGCGCCGCCCCGCACCAGCACCAGCGCACAGCCCAGGAAGTGCTCGCGCAGCAGGTCGCGCAGCACCGGCTCGCCGCGCAGCGGCTTGCACGCCACGCTCAGGCCGCCGCCGGCGGCGACCGCGCGCCGAGCGCCGAGCGCCGCGGCGGTCTCGAGGCTGGCGGCGGCCGGCTCCGGCCTGCGGAGCTCGAGCCAACCGGCGCGCAGGCCGGCGGCGGCGATCGCCGCGAACAGCGGCGCGAAGCGTTCCGGGCCCTCGTCGACCCGCAGCAGGTGGGGCGCCTTCAACCGTTCCCCTCGGCTTCCGGATAAAGCAGGACGTCGCGGCGCTCCCGGCGGAACGCCGCCTCGTCGGCAGGCCACGAATCCATCCAGGCGTCCAGGGCGCCGCCGCCGGCGGCAAGCGCGGTGCGGCACTGCGGGCCCCCGGTCAGCAGGTCGATCGCCGGGCGGTCGGACACGAATTCGTAGGCGGTCCGCCGCCAGGCCAGCTGGTCCGGCGCCACCCGCGCCACGGCACGCAGCAGCTCGACGCCGGTGCGGTAGGCGCGGAAGCGGCGAGGGTCGGTCACCACCAGCTCGACGCCGCCGCACACCTCGCCGCCGTGCTTCTGGAACTGGGGCCGAAAGCAGGCCGGCAGGAAGGCGACGCCAGGCAGGCCGCGGGCGTTGAGGTCGTCGGCCAGGGCGGGAGGATCGAGGCCGGGCGCGCCGGTGAGATGAAAGGGGCGGGTGGTGCCGCGGCCTTCCGACAGCTCGGTCGCCTCGACCAGGCAGCCGCCCGGATAGATGAGCGCCGTCGCCGCCGTCGGCATGTTGGGGGACGGCGCGATCCAGGCCAGGCCGGTGTCCTGCCAGAGCATGGCGCGGTCCCAGCCGTCGAGCGTCAGGATCTGCGGCGCCGCGCGCCAGCCGCCGCGCCGCGCCGCGAGCAGCACCAGCTCGCCGAGCGTCAGCCCGTGCCGCACCGGCAGCCGGAAGGCGCCGACGAACGACTCGTAGCCGGCCTGCGGCAGGTTGCCCTCGACGGTCATGCCGCCGAGAGGGTTCGGCCGGTCCAGGATCCAGACCTCGAGGCCGGCGGCGAGCGCCGCTTCGGCGGCCCAGACCGCGGTCGCGGCATAGGTGTAGTAGCGCGCTCCGACGTCCTGCAGATCGACCAGCAGCAGGTCGAGACCCGCGAAGGCTTCGGGACGCGGCCGCAGCGTCTCGACGCCGTCGCCGTACAGCGACACGATCGGCGCGCCGGTCCAGGGATCGGCGCCGCCGGCCGCGGCGACCATGTCCTGCTCGATGCCGTAGAAGCCATGCTCCGGACCGAACAGCGCGCGCGGCGGCCCGGCCGGGCTGGCCGCCAGGGCGCGATGGACGGGGCGCAGGTCGCCGGTCACGGCGGCGCCGTGGGCAAGCAGGCCATAGGACCGGCGGCGCAGCTGCTGCAGCCGTTGCGGCGCCGCCAGCAGCCGGTCGAGGCCGGTCCGGATCATGGAGCGCGCCGGTAGGGACCCTGCTGGCCGCCGCTCTTGGCGTCGAGCCGCAGGTCGGTGATGACCACGCCGCGCTCGATCGCCTTGACCATGTCGTAGAGCGCCAGCGCCGCCGTCGAGCAGGCGAGCAGCGCTTCCATCTCGGCACCGGTGCGTGCCGTGACCACCACGCGGCTGCGGATCACGACGCCGTCGGGCGCCGGCTGCAGCTCGACCTCCACCTGGTCGAGCGGCAGCGGATGCGCGAGCGGAATCAGCTCGGAGGTGCGCTTGGCGCCCTGGATGCCGGCGAGCCGGCTCACCGCGAAGGCGTCGCCTTTGGGCAGGTTGGCGAGGCGGACCATGGTCTGGGCGGAGAGCAGCACCCGGCACGACGCCTCGGCCACGCGCCGGGTGACCGGCTTGCCCGACACGTCGACCATGTGCGCGCTGCCTTGGGGGTCGAGATGGGTGAACGATCCTGGCGACGTCATGGAGCTGTTTCCACCTGTGCCTGTGTGCCTCTGCCTGGCGAATCGCTGCGAACCCTGCCCGCTCCGCACGGCCGCCGTGCGCCGGCGCGAGCCCACGAGACGGCGGGCTGTATGCTAGCATCGCCAAGTCCATCGAAAACCATGCGAGTGGCCATCGTCGTCCCGACTCTGAACGAGGAGACGACGATCGCGAGCACGCTGCGGGCCGCGCTCGCCGCCCTTGGGCCGCCGGCCGCCCGCGACGAGCAGGACGAGCTGGTGGTCTCCGACGGCGGCAGCACGGACCGCACGGTCGAGCTGGCGCGCACGCTCGGCGTCCGCGTCGTCACCGGCCCCGCCGGGCGCGGCGGCCAGCTCAATCGCGGCGCCGCGGCGACCACGGCCGAGATCCTGCTCTTCCTGCACGCCGACACCACCCTGCCGGCGGGCGCGCTGGCGGCCATCCGCGGGGCGCTCGGCGGCAGCGGCGGCCAAGCCATCGGCGGCGCCTTCTTGATGCGCTTCGATGACGACCGGCCGCTGCTCCGCCTGGGTGGATGGCTGATCAACCTGCGCACGCGCGCCACGCGGCTGCCGCTGGGCGACCAGGCTCATTTCGTCGCCCGTGCCGCGTTCTCGCAGCTCGGCGGCTACCGCGACTGGCCGATTCTCGAGGACCTGGATTTCGCCTGGCGGCTGCGCCGGCATGGCCGCACGGTGATCCTGAAGCAGCGGGTGACGACCGGTGCGCGCCGCTTCGTCGAGCTCGGCGTGGCGCGCACCGTCGCCACCAACTGGCTGATCTGGTTCCTGTTCGTGGCCGGCGTCTCGCCGCGCCGCCTGGCGCGGCTTTACAGCCAGGTCCGCTAGCTAGCCGCGGAAGTTGGGCTAGCGCACTGGGCGACGCGGGAGGCCGAACGGAGTCTGAGCCTTGAAGATCCAGGAGGAAGGTGGCTGAGCACTGAGCCGGCGGGGGCGGCGGCGCGAAACAGCGCCGCCGGGCGCCAAGACCAGACAGATTGTGAGCCAAAACCGGGCCGAGCAAACCGGTCAGGCGGGGACTGACCCGCGGGCCGGCCGGCGCCAAGCGTTTTCTCGACGACTGGTCGACCACGGGTCGATCACTGTCGACCGCTGGTCGACCGCTCGACCGCGCTACTTCCGGCGCCGCTTGTTGACGGCTTCCTTCAATTCCTTGCCGGGCTTGAAACGCACGCTCTTGCTGGCCTTGATGGTGATGGATTCGCCAGTGGCAGGGTTGCGCCCTTTTCGCGACG
>DATKFK010000011.1:0-8399 GCA_035544375.1 Thermoanaerobaculia bacterium | reverse complement strand
TTCGACCACCCGGGCGAGAGCCTCCACGGTCCGCGCTTCGAACAGGCGGCGGACCGGCAGCTCCACCCCGAAGGCGGCGTGCACCCGCGACACCACCTGCATCGCCAGCAGCGAGTGACCGCCGAGAACGAAGAAGTCCTCGTGCACGCCGATGCCCTGGCGTCCCAGCACCTCTTCCCAGACCCCGGTCAGGCCGCGCTCGACCGGGCCGCGCGGCGCCACGTGGGCCGCGGCCGGCTCCAGCACCTCCTCGATGCCCGAGAGCGCCGCGCGGTCCACCTTGCCGTTGACCGTCAGCGGCAGCGCGTCGAGGCGGCAGAAGGCGGCGGGGACCATGTGCTCGGGCAGCGTGCGCAGCAGCGCCTCGCGCATCGCGGAGGCCTCGGGCGTCCCCTCCGGCCCGCCGGCCACATAGGCCACCAGGCGCCGATCGCCCGCCCCGGTCTCGCGCACCATGACCGCCGCGTCCCGCACCCCCGGCAGGACGGCGAGCGCGGCTTCGATCTCGCCGAGCTCGATGCGGAAGCCGCGGATCTTGACCTGGTGGTCGACGCGGCCGAGGAAGTCCACGCTGCCGTCGGCCAGGCGGCGCGCCAGGTCGCCGGTGCGGTACATGCGCGCGCCGGCCGCCGCCGCGGCCGGGTCGGGCAGGAAGCGTTCGGCGGTCAGGTCGGGACGGTCGAGGTAGCCGCGCGCCGGCTGCACGCCACCGATGTAGAGCTCGGCCGCGACTCCTGCCCCGACCGGCCGCAGCGCGCGATCGAACAGGTGAATGGCGGTGTTCGCCACCGGCCGCCCGATCGGCACCGCCGAGCGCCGCGAGCCGCGCTCGCACCGCCAGGCGGTGACGTCCACCGCCGCCTCCGTCGGCCCGTAGAGGTTGTGGAGCGCCGGCCTGGCGAGACGCGCCTGGAAGCGCCGTTCCAGCTCGGCCGGCAGCGCCTCGCCGCTCGCGAACACCCGCGCGAGCGACGGCAGGGACTCGACCCCCGGCGCTTCGAGGAAGACCTGCAGCATCGAAGGCACGAAGTGCAGGGTGGTGATCGCCTGCTCGGCGATCGACCGCACCAGGTACGCGCGGTCCTGGTGGCCGCCCGGGCGCGCCACGACCAGCGCGGCGCCGGCGAGCAGCGGCCAGAACAGCTCCCAGACGGACACGTCGAAGCTGATCGGGGTCTTCTGCAGCACCCGGTCGGCAGGCGTCAGCCGGTAGGCCTCCTGCATCCAGAGGAGCCGGTTGACCACCGCCCGGTGGCTGTTCATCGCTCCCTTCGGCCGGCCGGTCGAGCCGGAGGTGTAGATCACGTAGAGGAGGTTCTCGGGCAGGGTCCGGGGGCTGCCGGCGGCGCGCCTGCCGCCCGCGGCGCGCTCGCCGCGCTCCGGTCTGGAAGACGGCGCCGCGGGCGCCGGTTCGTCGAGGTACACCACGTGCGCGCCCGCTGAAGGCAGCTGTGCGCTGACTTCGTGCAGCTTGGCTGCCAGGCGCCGCTGGCTGAGCAGCACCGGGCTCGGGCCGCCGGCGGTGCCGCGGCACCCGCCTTGCGAATCGTCGATCATGAAGGCCATGCGCTCCGCCGGGTAGGCTGGATCGAGCGGCACGTAGGCGCCGCCCGCTCCGAGGATCGCCAGCAGCCCCACCATCATCTCGAGGGAGCGCTCGACCGCGAGCCCCACCCGCACCTCCGGACCGACCCCCATCTCGGCGAGCCGGCCCGCCAGCTCCCGCGCCCGGCGGTCGAGCTCGCCATAGCTCAGCGCCTCGTCCTCGTGGATCACCGCCACCGCCTGCGGCCGGCGGGCGACCTGGCGCGCGATCAGCTCGTGCAGGCAAAGATCGGGATCGCGCTCCACCGCCGTGTCGTTCCACTCGTGCAGCTGCTGCCGCTCGGCGCGCGTCAGCAGCGGCAGCTCCGAGAGCGCCGTCTCGGGGGCCGCGGCGGCCGCGGCAAGCAGGGTCTCCAGGTGCCCGAGCAGGCGCGCGACGGTCGGGCCGTCGAACAGGTCGGTGCGGTAACCGAGCCGGCCGCCCATGCCGCTGCCGGAGCCACCGGGGCCGCCGGCGCCAAAGCCGGCGAAGAGGAGGTCGCAGCGGATCAGCTCCTGGCGCAGAGGCATCGAGCGCCATGCCAGCTCCGCCATGGCGAGCGGCTGGCGCCGCGGGCGCTGGTCGTCGTGCCGGCCGTCACGCGGCGGGTCGTGCCGGCCGTCGTGCCGATCATCGACGATCACCTGGACCAGCGGCTCGCGGCTCAGGCTGCGCTTGGGCTGCAGCGCCTCGATCAGGAGCTCGAAAGGCAGCTGGTCGTGGGCCTGCGCCTCCAGGGCCCGCTGCCGCATCCGCCCGAGCAGTGCGGCGAAGCCGGGATCGCCCGCCAGGTCGCAGCGCAGCACCAGCAGGTTGGTGAAGCAACCGATCAGCCCCAGGGTCTCCGGGCGGTCGCGCCCCGCGGTCGGCGTGCCGACGCAGAAGTCGGACTGCCCGGTGTGGCGCGACAGCACGGCCGCCAGCCCGCCGAGCAGGATCATGAACGGCGTCGCGCCCTGGCGCCGGCCGAGGGCGCGCAACCGCTGCGAGAGCGGCTCGTCGAGCGACCATTGCAGGCTGCTGCCGCGGAAGCTCTGCCGCGGCGGCAGCGGCCGGTCGGTCGGCAGCAGAAGCAGCGGCGGGGCACCGGCCAGCCGTCCGCGCCAGAAGGCGGTCTCGGCGTCGAGGACGGCGCCCGAGAGCTGCCGGCGCTGCCAGGCCGCATAGTCCGCGTACTGGATCGGCAGCTCGGGAAGGCGCGGCGGCCGGCGCGCGCGGCGGCCTTCGTAGAGCGCCGCCAGCTCGTCCATGACCACTGCCGCCGAGGCGGCATCGCCGGCGATCTGGTGGAGCGTCAACAGCACCACGTGCTCGTCGCGCGCCAGGACGAGGAGCGTCGCGCGCAGCACGGGTCCCCGCGCCAGGTCGAAGGGCCGCCGGGCCTCCTCGGCGAGCCGCCGCGGCACCTCGGCGGCCCGCCGCGCCGCGCCGAGACCGCGGAGATCGACGAGCGGCAGGCGCAGCTCCCCGTGCGCGCGGATCACCTGCAAGGGCCCGTCCGCGGTCTTCGCGAAGACGGTGCGCAGGATCTCGTGGCGGCGGACCAGCTCGCCAAGGCCGAACGCCAGGGCCGCCACGTCGAGGGGACCGTCGGCCCGGTAGGCGGAGGGCAGGTTGTACGCCGGGCTGCCCGGCTCGAGCTGATCGAGGAACCAGAGCCGTTCCTGCGCGAACGACAGCCGCAGGCCGCCACCGGCACGCGGCGCCCGCGGGATCGGCGGCGGCGCCGCCGCGGCGGCGGCGGCCGTGCCCGCTGGCGCCGCGATGGGGGACATCGCGTGCTCCGGCGTGATCGCGGGCAGAATCGGCGACGGGCCCGCAGCCGCCGGCTGGCCGGCGGACAGCGAGACGATCTCGGCGGCCAGCCCCGCCAGCGTCGGGCACTCGAAGATGCGGCGCAGGGGCAGCTCGACGCCGAACAGCGGGCGTACCCTCGACACCAGCTGCGTGGCAAGCAGGGAATGCCCGCCGAGGCCGAAGAAATCGTCGTCCGCCGCGATCTCGTCGACGCCCAGCAGCTCGGACCAGATCCCCGCCAGCAGCTCCTCGGCCTGGGTGCGGACGGCGCCGCGGTCCGCGGGCCGGGCGCTCTGCCTGATCCTGGCCGCGAGCCGCGCATCGCTGCCCGCGGCGTCGGGGTCCGGCAGCGACCGCCGGTCCACCTTGCCGCTGGGAGTCAGCGGCACGGCGGCGATCTCCACCCAGACGGTAGGCATCATGTAGTCGGGCAGCCGCTGCGCCAGGTGCGCGCGCAGCGAGACGACGTCCAGCTCCTGGCGCGCCACCAGGTAGGCCACCAGCCGGCCGCCCCGCGCGCCGTCCGCGACCGCCACCCCGCGTGCCACCGCCGGATGCGATTCCAGCGCCGCCTCGACCTCTCCCAGCTCGACGCGGAAACCGCGGATCTTCACCTGGTGGTCGATGCGGCCCAGGAACTCCAGGTTGCCGTCGGCACGGTAGCGCACCAGGTCACCGGTGCGGTAGAGCCGCCCTCCGGCCTCCTCCGGATGCCGCGCGAAGGGGTCGGGGATGAAGGCCGCGGCCGTCAGGTCCGGCCTTCCCAGGTAACAGCGGGCGAGGCAGATGCCGCCGATGCAGAGCTCGCCCGGGGCTCCCGTCGGCAGCTCGCTGGCCAGCAGCCCTGGGCCCGCCGCGAGGCCGGCCAGGTAACCGCGGTCGAGCACGTGCAGGCGGGCGCCCGCGATCGACCGCCCGAGCGGCACCACCGGCGGGGCCGGCGCCGCCGTGTCCGGCGCTGCCTCAGGCGACGCGGGATCGGGCCGGCAGGCGAACTCGGAGACCGAGATCGTCGCCTCCGTCGGACCGTAGCGCGAAAAGAGAGGCGGCGCCTCGCCCCGCCCGCCGGCGCCGGCGGTGAAGGCGGCGAAGAAGCGCTGCGGCAGGTCGCCCGGCACCCGGTCGGCGCCGGTGACCAGCAGCCGCAGCGAGCGGCAGCCGCGGAAGCTCTCCTCCGCGAGCAACGCCGGGATCAGAGTCGGCGGCGCGGTGAGGTTGGTGACCTGGTGATCGACCATGATCCGCGCCAGCCGGGAGGCATCCTGCTGCACCGCCGGTGGCGTCAGCACCACGGTCGCTCCCGCCCACAGCGGGGCGAACAGCTCGAGCACCGAAACGTCGAAGCCGAGCCGGGTGCGCTGCAGCACCCGCGCCCCGGGCCGGAGATCGGCCTGCAGCTGAAAGCGCAGGCGATTGGCCACCGCGCGATGCGAGACCACGACTCCCTTGGGGGCCCCCGTGGACCCGGAGGTGTAGATGACGTAGGCGGCATGGTCCGGATCGACCGCGGCGGCATCCACGCCGCCCGCGCCATCCACGGCTGCGGCGGCCGCCGCCACCGGCGCGCTCTCCAAGCTCTCCGGGATCTCCGGCTGGCGGTCGTCGAGAAGCACGATGCGCACCGCCGCCGGCAGCTTGGCGGCCGCGTGCCGATCGGCGAGCGCCACCCGCGCGCCCGCGTCCGCCACCAGCCGCGCCAGGCGGTCCGGCGGATGGGCCGGGTCGAGCGGCAGGTAGGCCCCGCCAGCCTTGAGGATGGCGAGGAGCCCTGCCAGCAGGTCGAACGACGGCTCGGTGCAGATGGCGACCACCGGCTCGGCGCCGAGCTGCAGCGCTCGCAGCGCCCGCGCCAGGCGGTTGGCGCGCCGCTCGAGCGCACCATAGGTCAACGTCGCCACGCCGGATGCCCCGGGCCCGCCGAGATCCGCGGGGGAGCCCGGGTGCCCGCCGGCGGCGACCAGGGCGACTGCCGCGGGGTCGAGGGCCGCCTGCCGTTCGAAGGGAGTATGGAGGAGGTCACGCGAGTCCTGCCGCGGCCAGGACGTGCAGGTCCATTCGACGAGCAGCTGGTGGCGCTCGGCCGCGGCGAGCAGCGGCAGCTCCGAGAGACGGCGGTCGGCTGCCGCGACGACGCCCGCGAGGAGGTTGCGCCACTGTCCGCCGAGCCGCTCGAGGGTGGTCGCCTCGAACAGGTCGGTGCGATAGGTCCAGTTGCCGGTCAGGGCGCCTGCCGCCGTGGGGTGGAGGGCGAGCGACAGATCGAACTTGGCGGTGCCGCTGTCGGGGTCCAGGTACTCGACCTCGAGGGCGGGCAGCGAGAGCGCCGGCGGTGCCGGTTGCAGGGCGAGCACCACCTGGAAGAACGGCGTTTCCGCCAGGTCGCGGTGCGGCGCCAGCTCGCCGACCAGCTGACCGAAGGGCACGTCCTGGTGGGCGTAGGCGGCCAGCGCCGCCTGCCGGGTGCGGCGCAGCAGCTCGCCGAAGCCCGGGTCGCCCGCAAGGTCGAGGCGCAGCACCAGCGTGTTGACGAACAGGCCGATGAGGTTTGCGGTTTCCGGCCGGTCACGGTTGGCGACCGGCGTGCCGATCGTCACGTCGGTCTGTCCGCTGTAGCGGCAGAGCAGGGTGTCGAACGCCGCCAGCAGGGTCATGAAGACCGTGACGCCATGGCGCCGCGCCACCGCGGCGAGCTCGCCGGCCAGGCTGCCCGGCAGCGTCATGGCGCGGCGCCCGCCGCGGCGGCTGGCCACCGCCGGCCGCGGCCGGTCGAGTGGCAGCTCGAGGGGCGGCGGCTCGCCGCGGCTGCCGGCGAGCTGCTGGCGCCACCAGTCGATCTCGGCCGTCAAGGTTTCGCCCGAGAGCCAGTCGCGCTGCCACCGGGCGAAGTCGGCGTACTGGATGGGCAGCGCGGGGAGGGCGCCGGGTGGCAGCGGCATGCCGCTCGCGCCCGCCGCATACAGCGCGGCGAGCTCGCGCGCCAGGACCTCGAGCGACCCGCCGTCGCTCACGATGTGATGGAGATTCAACAGCAGGACGTTGTGGCGCGCCGCGAGACGCAGGAGGGCCGTGCGCATCAGCGGCCCGGCGGCCAGGTCGAAGGGGCGGCGGGCTTCCGCCGTCACCAGCCGCTCCGCCACCGCGGCGGCAGGCTCGGCGGGAAGGGCCGAGAGGTCGACGACCGGCAGCGCCAGCTCCGCCGCGGCCGGGGCGGCGGCGGCAACTGCCTTCACCAGTCCGGCGCCGGGCTCGGCGACGAAGCGCGTCCGCAGCACTTCGTGGCGGCGGCGGATCTCGCCGAGGCTCGCGGCGAGGGCCGCCACCACCAGCGGCCCGGCGAGGCGCAGGGCGCGCGGCTCGTTGTAGGTGGGGCTTCCCGGCTCGAGCTGGTCGAGGAACCAGAGCCGCTCCTGGGCGAACGAGAGCGCCGCCGCCCAGCTCGCGGGCGAGGACACGGCAAGCGGCGGACGCGGCAGGCGGGCGATGGGCGCCGGCAGCGGGCGGCCGGCGCGCCCAAGGCCCTCCACCTCGCGCGCCAGATCTTCCAGGCGGGAGAGCTGCAGCAGCCTGGCCAGCGGCAGCTCGACGCCGAGGATGTCGCGCAGCCGCGCCGCCACCCGCACCGCCAGCAGGGAGTGCCCGCCGAGGCGGAAGAAGTCGTCGTCCGCCGCGATGCCGGCCTCGCCGGCTCCGGCGGCGCCGGCGTCGGCCGGCGCAATGCCGAGCACCTCGGCCCACAGGCCGGCCACCAGCTCCTCGGTGGGCGTGCGGGGACCGGTGCGGCGGGCGCTGCCGGCCGCCCCCGGCACCGCGCCGGAGCGGCCCGCCGGGTCGGCCGCCCCCGTGGGCTCGCCGCGGTCCCCTGGGGCGGAACCCGGCGGCGCCGGCAGCGCCTTGCGGTCGACCTTGCCGCTGGGGCCGAGCGGCAGGCGGTCGAGGACCACGAAATCGGCGGGCACCATGTAGTCCGGCAGCGACCGGCGCAGCGCGTCGCGCAGCTCGGCGAACCCCAGGACTGCCGCGGTCTCCGCGCGGCTGGCTTCGCCCGCGTTGCCCGCCGGGCGCGGCACCAGGTACGCCACCAGCCGCCGGTCCGTCCCCTCGCCGCGCACGGTCACCACCGCCTGGCTCACCCCGGCGTGGCGCAGCAGCGCGGACTCGATCTCGCCCAGCTCGATGCGGAAGCCGCGCACCTTCACCTGGTGATCGATGCGGCCGAGGAACTCGAGATCGCCGCCGGCGCGGTGCCGCACCAGGTCGCCGGTGCGGTACAGCCGGGCGCCGGCGTGCGCGCTCCACGGGTCCGGCACGAAACGTTCCGCGGTGAGCTCCGGCCGCCCCAGGTAGCCGCGCGCCACGCCGGCCCCGCCGATCAGCAGCTCGCCGCCGGCCCCGATCGGCGCCAGCGCGAATCGCGGGTCCACGACGCGGAACCGCGTATTGGCGATCGGCTGGCCCAGCCCCACCACCCCGCCGCCGTCCGCCTCCCCCGGCGTGCTGACCGGCCGCGCCGTGACCCGCCGGGTTGCCGACCAGACCGCGGTTTCGGTCGGGCCATAGAGGTTCCACAGCTCCACGCCGCGGGCCAGCAGCGCCGACGCCAGCTCCCACGGCAGGGCCTCGCCGCCGCAGAGGGCTTTGAAAGCCGGGCGGCCGGCGGCGGCATCCTGCGCCGCGGTCGCCGCGCCGGTCCAGCCGGCATCGAGCAGCAGGCGCCAGGTCGCCGGCGTGGCCTGCATGGCCGTCGCTCCCGAGGCCGCCAGCCGCGCCGCCAGCCGGTGGCCGTCGGCGCTCTCCTCGCTGCCAATCACTTCGACGCGCGCCCCCACCGCCAGCGGCAGGTGGATCTCGAGCGCCGCGATGTCGAAGCTCAGGGTCGTCAGCGCCGTCATCACGTCGGCCGCACCGAGACCCGGCCGCCGCGCCATCGAGCGCAGGAAGTTGACCACCGCCCGGTGGGGCACGCCGACGCCCTTCGGCCGGCCCGTCGATCCGGAGGTGTAGATCAGGTAGGCCAGGC
>DATKFK010000010.1:0-2013 GCA_035544375.1 Thermoanaerobaculia bacterium | reverse complement strand
CGGCGGCAGCCTCCGCCAGCTCCGCCCAGGCCAGCACCTCTCCCCAGGCGACGGCATCGGCGCCCTGCTGCTGCTCGCCGGCCAGCGCCCGCGCCACGTCCACGACCGCATGCAGCCCGCCGTCCAGCTCGTCGAGCCGCGCCGCCCATTGCTGCGCCGTGGCAGGCGCCGGCGCCGACTCCAGGGCCGCTGCGACCGCCGCCAGCGCCTCGTCGAGCTGCCGCCGGGTGACGGTCTGGGTGCGGCGCCCGGCGCTCACCGGCGCCGCGGCGCGGACCAGCGCCACCGCGTCGGCGATGCCGGCGAGCGTCTGGGCGTCGAAGAGCGGCCGCTTGGCAAGGCGGCGGCAGGCCCGGGCCAGCACCAGCAGGTCGCCGGCCAGGTTGCCGCTGTCCACCGTCGAGACGTAGCGGGGCTCGAGCGGGCGCACCTCGCGGGTGTCGTACCAGTTGTAGAAGTGGCCGCGGAAACGGTCCAGGCCGCGCATCGTCCGCAGCGTCTCGTCGATGCGTGCGATGCAGTCGAGCGTGCCCAGCCACCCGAAATCGCGCGCGGCGACGACGGACAGCAGGTACAGGCCGAGGTTGGTGGGCGAGGTGCGGTGGGCGACCACCGGCCGCGGCGACTCCTGGAAGTTGTCGGGAGGGAGAGCGTGGTCCTCCGGGCCGACGAAGGTCTCGAAGAAGCGCCAGGTGCTGCGGGCGATGAGCCGCAGCTGCCGCGTCGCCGCGGCTGGCAGGGGCAGCGGTTCGATCGGCGCGGGAGGCAGGCTGAGCCACCGCGCCACCGCCGGCGCGAGCGTCCACAGCAGCAGCGCCGGGGCCGCCAGCGCCCAGACCGTCCATGCCGCTGCCGTCGCCGCTGCCGTCGCTGCCGTCGCCGCCGCAGCCGTGCGCTCGACGCTCACCGCGGTTGCCGCAGCCAGCGCGGCGGCCGCCCCGGCGGCGAGCGCCAGCCCGCCGGCCATCCGGCGATAGAAGACCCGCGGCTCGAGGCGGAGGCCGGTCTTGGCCTGCGCCGCGGTCACCCACCTGAGCAGGCCGCGGCGCGTGGCATAGACCCTCGCCAGCGTGCCCACGATGGCATCGGCCATCCGCCACGCCTGGTCGGCAAGGAAGGTGACGCGCAGGACCACGCGCGCGGCGGCCAGGCCCAGGTCGCTGGCGAAGGCGCGCACGTGGCTGCGCTTGGAGATGCCGCGGCGCCGCGGGACCGCGGCATACAGCAGATGCAGACCGTCGGGGACGGCGAGGGTCGCCAGCCAGAACGCCGTCCACAGGCCGGGCGAGACGCCGGGCAGCGTCCAGCAGGCAAGCAGCAGCAGGTAGGACGCGGGGGCGGTGAGCGACCGCCGCAGGTTGTCGAGCATCTTGAAGCGGCCGATCGCCGGGATCGATGCGCGCCGGCTGAAGATCCACGGCAGCAGCTGCCAGTCGCCGCGCGCCCAGCGGTGCTGGCGGGTGGCGGCCGCCTCGTAGTGGGATGGGAACTCCTCGAGCAGCTCGATGTCGGTCACCAGGCCGGCGCGGGCGAAGACCCCCTCGAAGAGGTCGTGGCTGAGCAGCGTGTTCTCCGCCGCCTTGCCGGCGAGGGCCGCCGAGAAGGCGTCGACGTCGTAGATCCCCTTGCCGGTGAACGATCCTTCCCCGAACAGGTCCTGGTAGACGTCGGACACCGCGGCCGCATAGGGATCGATGCCTGCCGGACCCGAGAAGATCCGCTGGAACAGGGACCCCTCGCTGCTGGCAGGCAGCGAGGGCGTGATGCGCGGCTGCAGGATGCCGTAACCCTCGACCACCCGGCCGCGGCGCGCGTCGAACCGCGGCCGGTTGAGCGGGTGGGCCAGGGTGCCGATCAGCCGCCGTGCGACCTCTCGGGGCAGCCGGGTGTCGGCGTCCAGGGTGAGCACGAAGCGGATGGAGCCGGGCGCCAGGGGCAGCTCGGCGCCCGGCGCGCCGCCGTTCCACAGGAACGTGGTGTCGCGGGCGCCGCGCAGCAGGCGGTTCAGCTCTT
>DATKFK010000009.1:0-3167 GCA_035544375.1 Thermoanaerobaculia bacterium | reverse complement strand
GGAAACGAGATCTTCGCCTTCGTCCCGCGCACCGTGATGCCGACGCTCAACCAGCTGGCCGCTGCCGCGGCCTCCGGCGGCGGCGCCCAGACCTTCACGGTGGACGGTCCGCCGCACCTTGCCGAAGGTTTCTTCGATGGGACCGGCGCCGTCAATCCCTGCCCGTCGACGAGCCCGCCAGCCTCCTGCCAGTGGCACAGCCTGGTCATCGGCGGGCTGCGCGAGGGTGGGCACGGCTATTACGCCCTGGACGTCACCCAGCCCGACACGCTCGGCAGCGACTTCGAGACGCCTCACAACAGCAGCACGCCGGCGATCCAGCTGCCCAACCCGAACGCTGCCAACTACCTGCCGAACTGCATGAACACCGGCACCAGCGGCTGCGGCCAGCTGCCGTACCCGACGCCCCTGTGGGAGTTCACCGACAGCTGCAAGGTCGTGCCGAGCTGCACCACCAACTGCCAGCTCAAGCCGTGCGACGAGGACCTGGCCGCGCCGGGCCTCGGCCAGCCCGACCTCGGCGAGACCTGGTCGCGCCCCAACTCCGGCCGGGTGCGGATCTGCGACACCTCCGCCTGCAGCACCTTCCACGAGCAGTGGGTGGTGGTCTTCGGCGGCGGCATGGACCGCACCCAGACCAATAGCCAGGGCAACTGGCTGTACATGCTCGACATGGCGACCGGCAAGGTGCTCTACAAGCGCCAGCTCAACGGCTCGGTGGCCAGCGAGCCCGCGGCCGTCGACACCGGCCAGGACGGTTACATCGACACCATCTACGTCGGCACCACGGCGGGCCACGTCTACAAGGTGGACCTCTCCCAGCCGGCGCCGATCGACTCCGCCAGCAACCGGGTGTCCACGACCTTCTGGCAGCCGTTCGAGATCTTCAACACCGAGGGCCGGCAGGTCTTCTATCCGCCGGCGGTGTTCTTCGACACCGACCGCAACCAGTACGGCCTGGCCTTCGGCACCGGCAACCGTTTCGACCTTTGGGTGTCCGACTCGACGACCGGGCGCTTCTACGTCCTGATCGATACCGGGTTCACGGCCGCCAACACCCTGACGCCCTACAAGGCCGCCAACCTGCAGCAGCTGACGCCGGACGGCGGCCTCAATCCCAACAGCAACTTCCTGCTCAGCCCGCCGAGCGGCCTGCAGCCGGGCTATTACTTCGAGCTCGGCGCCGGCGAGCGGGTGATCAACGAGGCCTTCGCGCTCGCCGGCGTCCTGATCTTCCCCTCCTACGTGCCCAAGCCGATCACCTCGACGGTCAGCAGCAACGTCGTGTGCGCCGACACCGGCGACACCCACGTCTTCGTGCTCAACATCAACAATGGCGACGCGCTCAGCCAGAAGACGGCGACGCAAGGCACCGGCACGCCGACCGGCACCAGCAACCGCTACTTCGTGCTGGCCAAGGACCTGGGGCTCAACGTCAACACCAGCGAGTCGACGCCGATCATCGCCACCAAGGGCAATCCCAACCCGCCCGCGGAAACGGCGCTGTCGGCGGCGATCCAGGACGTGATGAAGCAGATCATCGCGCTGATGCCGTCGAACTGCCGGTTCTCGACCAAGCGGATCAACGTCACCGTCACCGACACCTTCAACACCACCTATCCGGCGGCGGCGATCCCGGCGTGCATCATCGAGAAGAACTGGAAGGAGTTCTAGTGTCCCGACACTAGCAAGGCGCGCGCTCCCGTCGCCAATGCAGAAGCTCGTTCCCTGGTTGGGCCGCGGGCGGCGAAGCGCCCGCGGCCCGGCGTGTATAATCGCTGGCATTGGAAGGAGCTGGCCGACCATGAAGAACCGATCGTTCATCTTCGCGGCGCTGCTTGCCGCCGCCTTCGCCGCCGCTTCGCCGGCAGCGCATGCCGACTGGATCGTCACCCGCCAAGGTGAGCGCTTCGAGATCAAGGGGACCTGGGAGCTGAAGGGCAAGCTGGTGGTCTTCACTCTGCCCAACGGCACTCTCTCGTCGATGCGTGCCGACCGCATCGACCTCGACGCCAGCAAGCAGGCGACGGAGCAGGCCAAGAAGGACGCCGCCGCGAAGCCGGCGCAGCCGGGCCCGGCGAAGCCGGCGCGCAAGGCGGTCATCGTCCTGACCGACAAGGACTTCAAGAAAGCCCCGCTGCCGGACGGAGCGCCGGACGCGGCGGCGGGGACCCCTCCCGCCGCCGGCGCCGCCGCCGGATCGGCCGACGCCAAGAAGGGCGGCAAGAACACCCCGCCGAGCAAGGACGTGCCGAGCGCCGTCGAGGTGGTGAACTGGAACCGGGTGCCGGCCAACGAGAGCAAGGCCAGCGGGGCGGAGCTGGTCGGCACGGTGCGCAACACCTCGCAGGACATCCTCACCGAGGTGACCGTGGTGGCCGACCTGTTCGACGACAACGGCGGCCTGATCGGCCGCTATACGGCGACGGTCGACAACCAGCAGCTGCCGCCGTCCGAGACCGCAAAGTTCCGCGTGGTGGCCAACGGCGTCTTCGCGTTCGCCTCGATCCGTTGGGAGACCCAGGGCAAGGGCTTCAAGACAACCCAGCCGGCGCCGGGGTCGGGGCCGGGGCCTGCGCCGTCGAGCTAGGCCGAGTCAGGTCACCACGCTCCCGGGGAAACGCCTCCCTTACGTAAGATGCGCCCGCGGGCGGCGGCGTCTTACAGCCGGTACCTGGGCACGCCTTCCAGGTCGTGCTCCTTGACCTTCCGGAGCAGCGCGCGGTAGCTGATGCCGAGCAGGCCGGCCGCTTGGCGCTTGTCGCCCGCGGCGTCGATCAACGCCCGGCGCAGACGATCGCGCTCGCCGCCGGGCACGTCGGAGGCGGCGGCCGCGGCGCCCAGCAGCGGCAGCAGGTCGGCGGCGTGCAGCTCCGGCCCGTCGCCCAGGATCAGGGCCCGTTCGAGCACGTTGGCCAGCTCGCGCACGTTGCCGGGCCAGGGCTGGACGGCGAGCAGCTCGGCGGCGCCGCCGGCCAGGCGCGGCGCCGGCAGCTGGTGGCGGCGCGCGATCTCGCCGAGCAGGTGGCGGGCGAGGAGCGGCACGTCGCTCGCCCGCTCGCGCAGCGGCGGCAGCTCGATCGGGAAGACGGCGAGGCGGAAAAAGAGGTCGCCGCGGAAGCGCCCTTCCTCGACCATGCGCTGCAGGTCGCGGTTGGTGGCCGCCA
>DATKFK010000008.1:0-3123 GCA_035544375.1 Thermoanaerobaculia bacterium | reverse complement strand
AGCCTGCGGGCAGGGTGAGCTGCCAGGTGACCGCGGCGACCTGGGGGCGCAGCACGACCGGCGCCAGGCGGCCGCGCAGCAGGCCAGGCGATGGCGTGACGCCCGGCCCCGCGAGCGCCAGCGAGCGCGCCGGCGCCGGGGCCGTTCCGGCCGCGCCGCCCGCCGTGGCGCCGCCCGCCGTGGCGCCGGCGGCGGCATCCGCCGCGCCACCGCCATCCGCGGCGGCAGCCACCAGGGCCGGCAGCGAGACCGCGGCGGTGAGCGTCACCGCCGGCACGCCGGCGTCGTCCGCGGCGGGAAGCCAGCGAGGGGCCGTGGCGGTGGCCGCCGGCAGCAGGGTGGCGATCAACCGGTGCGCTTCGGCGTCGATGGTCTCGGGACGTTCGGCCTCGAGGCGGTCGGCCTGCGCCGCGGCGAAGCCGCCTCGCAGCTCCAGGCGCAGCTGGCCGGCGGCGGTGCCGTCAGGCCGCACCACGAGCTCGAGGGTCAGCCTGGAGCCCTCGAGCCGCGGCCGCAGCGGCGTCCGCACCAGGGCGCTGCGCTCGCCGCGCAGCACCAGCGCCCACTGGTCCTGGTCCGCCGGGTGGAGCCAGCCGCCGCTGCCGCGCCTCTGGGTCGGATCGACGAACAGGTAGCCGCCGGCGACCGGGTCGTCGGGCGCCACCGCCAGGCCGGCGACCGGCAGGGCGACGATCATGTGGTTGAAGGAGGTCGGGGCGGGGAAGTCCGGGTCGATGCGGTTGCCCGACCCGGATCGCAGCAACGCCGGGAAGGCCTCGATGCCTGCTTCGTCGAGCAGGTCCAGCAGCAGCTCGGCCTTCCCCTTGCAGTCTCCCCACCGCCGCGACAAGGTCTCGTGCGCCGCCGCCGGGCGGTAGCCCCCGATCCCCACCTCGACGGCCACGTAGCGCACCTCGCGGCGTACGAACGCCAGGATGCTTTCGAGCTGGCGCCGCCGTCTGCCGTCGTCGCCGGCGGTGGCGGCGGGGCCGGCGGCGGCGGGGCCGGCGGTGCCCGGCTCGGATCCGTTGCCGGCGCCGCCGGGGTCGAGAACGCGGCGCGCCGCCAGGCGCACGTCCTCGCCGTGCCGGGGCACGCCGCGAGAGAGCTCGTCGTACCAGCGGCCGACCGCTGCCCAGGTGGCCGGCTCGCGCCACCCGAAGCGCAGCACCGGTCCCTCGCGGACCTCGTCGGGAGCGTGCTCGAGGTCGGCGGGGCGCGGCAGGTCGCCGCCGGTGATCGTCACCTCACCCGGCGCCTCGCTCACGGCGAGGCCCGCGGTCGAGCCGAGGACCGACCAGCGCCAGCCGGCGCCGCCGCCGCGGACGCGCACCCGCAGGTGGGAGATCGCTGCTTCGCCGGCGCCGAGAGCCACGCGGCCGGCCGAGAACCAGGGCCGCTCGGCCTGGTCGTAGTCGAGGCCGAGCACGGCGCCGGGAGCTGCTTCAGGGAAGCGCACCAGGCGCACCTTGCCAGAGGTATGAAGGACCATTTCGCTGGCCAGGTCGGCCGTGTCGAAGTCCTTCCGGCCCAGCTTCTCGGTGCTGCCGTCCGGCCGGCGCACCCAGGCGGTGACGCCGAGGATCTGGCGATTCTCGTCCTCCACGATGGGGTAGGGAGACCAGGCGCGAAGGTCGGTGCCGGTGTCGAGCCGCACTTCGAGGTGCGTGTGCTGGGAGACGCTGCCGTCGCCGCGGATCTCGACCTCGACCGTCTTCTGCAGCACCGTGGCGGCCGAGAGCGGCGCGCCCGCCTGAAGGAGCGCCAGCGCCGGCAGGGCGCTCGCAACGCGGCGCACGGAGTTTTTCAGCAGCCTGCTAACGGTGGGAAAGGACCAGCGGCTGGGCATCGGCCTTCTGTGCCTCCTCGAACAGCGCCTGCACCAGCTGGAACTGCTCGGTGGTGGACGCCTTGCGGTGGACGTTGTCGAAGCGCCGCCGGTAGACCAGGGTGCGAGCGGCGCTGTCGACCTCGACGCTGGCGACCACCGCCCCGGCGGCGCTCTGGTGACTGGCGGCGCGGGGCAGGACGTCCGGTCGCCAGCCCGCCGGCCAGTGCAGGGTGAGCTCCACCTCGCTGCGCTCGCCGAAGTCGAAGGCCACCCCCGAAAGCCGCTTGGCGCCGGGAGGGAAGGGCTGGCGCACCGGGCCCAGCGGACGGCTGGCGACGAAGCTGGCCTGATCGCCGAGCGCCTCCTCGGGATGCTGCGACAGGGTCCAGGCGACCGTCACCCGCGGTTCGTCGAGCGCTTCGGCGACGGTGATGCCAGAGACGTCGAAGCCGGGGAACTGCTCGCGCAGCAGGCGCTCCCAGGCAGCCTCGACGGAGGCCGCCTTGCCGGTCCAGCGGGTGCGGCGCCAGGCGGGTTGGCCGAGCAGGGTCAGGCTGCCGGTGCCGGTGGCGCGCCCGTCGGGGTCCAGGGTGAGCTCCAGCCGGGCGCGGCGCACGTTGTCGCTGAAAGGCGCTTCCGGCAGGACGATCAGCTCGGGCTGCTTGCCGTCGAACAGCAGCGCGTCGGTGCCCTCGTAGCCGGGCTCGATGTGCCCGAAGGCGAGGGCGCGGTGGGAGGGATCCAGGAAGACCCGCTGACCGTCGATCTGCGCCGCCACCAGCACGCGGTCGAACCAGGCGGGATTGGCGATCTTGGTGTCGATCGTGCCGTTCTCGCGGTCGCCGGCCCAGACCAGGCGCGAGTCGACGTGGAGCGCCGCGAGCATGACCTGAAGCAGGACCGCCTTCTCGGCCGGCTCGCCGCGGCGCTGGTCGAGCACCGCGCCGGCGGTCGAGAACCGCGGCAGCCAGACGTGGTTGGCTTCGTGCGTGGCGATCTCGTCGCGCACGAAGTCATAGATCGCCGCGGCCTTCCGGCGCTGCGCTTGCGGACCGGTCGCCGCCACGCGCCCGGCGATCGCGAGCGCCTGGCGCGCCGCGCCTCCGTCCTTGCGCCGCGCCTGATCGTACTCCGCGTCGAACAGCTCGCAGGTGGCCGGCCAGCTCTCGAACAACTTCTGCGCGACGTTGTTGGTGGTGTACGCGATGGGCACCATCATCTGCTGGGCCGCCATGTCGGCGTAGGGCAGGCCGTGCACCTCTTCCGGCACCGGCGGCAGGTTGTCGGCCCAG
>DATKFK010000007.1:0-21124 GCA_035544375.1 Thermoanaerobaculia bacterium | reverse complement strand
GCTCGAGCGTCTGCATGTTGTGCAGGCGGTCGGCGAGCTTGACCAGGATCACCCGGATGTCCTTGGCCGAAGCCAGGATCATCTTGCGGAAGGTTTCGGCCTGCGCGTCGGCCGCAGCGGTGCCTGTCGCCCGCCGCGGCTCAGGCGGCTCGTCGTCCGCGCCGGCCGCGGTGCCTGCAGCGGTGCCTGTCGCCGGTCGCGGCACTCGTCGCTGGTCGGCCGCGTTGCCTGTAGCGGTGCCTGTCGCCGGTCGCGGCACTCGTTGCTGGTCGTCGCGGCGGACGTATTCGTGGCGGCTGATCTTGGTGACGCCGTCGACCAGCTCGGCGATCTCGAGCCCGAACTCGCTCTCCAGCACCTCGCGGGTGGTGAGCGTGTCCTCGAGCACGTCGTGCAGCAAGCCCACCGCCACGCAGGTCTGATCGAACTTGAGGTCCGCCAGCAGCCAGGCGACGTTGAGCGGGTGGATCAGGTAGGGCTCGCCGGAGCGCCGCACCTGGTCGCTGTGCATGGCCGAGGAGAAATCGTAGACGGCCCGCAGGAACTCGGGCTCGACCTTGCGCCCATGGCTTTCCAGGCACGAGACGATCTCTTCCAGGCGCACCATCCCGCGGGACGGCACCGGTGGCGCTAGCTTCCTGGTAGAGATCGGCGGCATACCTTGATTGCCCGATTGCCCGTCCGGGGCGGGCACTGTCAAGCGGAAAAACAAGTATAGGCGAACCGCTGTTCCAGCGCGCGTCCGCCGGCGGCGGCGGCGGCACGCCCGCCGGGGCGTGCGGAGCCAAGCACACCCCCTCGCAAGGGGCAGTGATCTAGCCGGGCGGGCGCCGGCGGGCTTCGATCAGGACGTCGATCTCGTCGGGCCGCGGGTTCACGAAGTCGAGCCGGATGCGGCCGTCGGCGGTCTCGGTGACGGTTGCCGGGATCGCGGTGGCGGTCAGCGACCAGCCCGCCGGCAACACCACGGCGTTGCGCGGCCGTCCGAAGCTGCGATCGAACACCAGGCGGTCCCCTTCCAGACGGTAGCTACGGGGGTCGGTGTAGGTCTCGGCGATGCGCAGGCGGGCGCTCTCGCCCTGGCGCAGCGGTGGGAAGTGAGCGATCACCACCTCGGTATCGGGCGCGATGTCGCCAGGTGCAGCGCCGCCCTCCGCGGCGACCTCGTGCAGCTCCTCGGCGGTGAGGCCGGCGTGCCGCAGCGCGTCGCCGCGCAGCGTCTCCACCCGCAGCGGCTCGCCGGTGTCGAGATTGCGGGCGGAGGGCGACGACGCGGCGCTGCCCTTGCGCACCACGTTGAGGTACTTGTCGGTGCCCGCGCGGCTCTCGGTGTAGTCGTGGTAGAGGTCGAACGCGTGGCTCTCCGGCTGCCGCAGGAAGTAGACGATGGTGCGGTCCTGGTGGGCGCGCTCGCGCAGCCGGTCGGCCCGCCGCTCGGGAGCGGCAGCAGGAGCCGTGGCGGCCGAAGGAGCGCTGGCGGAAGGAGCAGCCGCGCCGGACGCAGCGGTAGCCGTGGCACGACCAGCCGGGGTGGTGGCTGACGGGCCCGGGAGCGCCTGTGTGGCCCGGTCGGCAGCCGGCGGCGCCTGTACAGTCCGGTCGATGGTAGGGCTCGGCGGTGCGGCCCGGTCGCCGGCCGCCACCGGCGGCGACCCGGCAGCCGCCGGCGCGCCCGCGCCGGCCAGCCTCCTGGCTTCGAGCAGCAGCGCAGCGTCGTCGGGGCCGTTGTGCATGAAGCTCACCGCGATCCGCCCGTCGGGCTCGGACAGCACCTGCGAGGGGATGTTGCACGCCACCAGCTCGTAACCGGCCGGCAGGACGACGGCGTTGCGCCGGATCCCCAGCGACCGCGCGAAGACGATGCGGTCCGCACCCTTGCGGTAGTAGCTCTTGGCGTCCTTGTAGGTCTTCTCGATCAGCAACCGCACGCCGCCCTCGTCCGGCACTGGACGCGGCAGCCGGATGCGCAGGTAGCTGCCGTCGGGCGCCGCGTCCGGCAGGCCGCTCTGGCGCGCCGCGGTGCCGCTCACCACCTCGAAGCCGAGCGGCTTACCGGTCGCGCGGTCGCGGACGCTCTCGCCGCTCGCCTCGCTGCCCTTGCGAATCGGATTGAAGTAGGCGGTGGCGCCGGCGCTGGTCGCCGTCACCTCGTAGAGGATGTGGAACTGCGCGCTGTCCGGCGCCAGCAGCTCGTAGCGCGTGTAGGCGTCCGCATCCGTCTGGCTCTCGCGGCCCGCCGCCGCGCCAGGAGCGGCAGCCACCGGCCGCAGCGGCAGCAGCAGCAGGAGGAAACCCAACGACCTTGCAACCAGATCGCTGGGGTGCCGGCGGCCGGTCGCCAAGAGCGACTCTATCGCCGGCCCGACCGGCGGCGGCCGGCGGCGGCCCGCGGCGGCCGCGGCGTGGAGCCGGACGCCGGCTCCGCCCCCGCCGGCTTGGCCTGGGGGCGAGGCGAGGCCGCGGCGGTCTTGCCGCTGCCGCCGGCGGGCACGGACCTGCCGGCGGCCGCGCCGGCGCCGGACCTGGCGCCGGCCGGCTGGTTTCCGGACTCGCCGCGAATGCGCGACCTGGTGCCGAACATCTGCTCCCACAGCAGGGCGAACGGGCTCGCCACGTAGACCGAGGAATAGGTGCCGACGATGATGCCGACGGTCATCACGAAGGCGAAGCCGCGCAGCACGTCGCCGCCCAGGGCGAGCAGCGCCGCCACCGTCAGCATGGTGAGGCCGCCGGTCATGATGGTCCGCGACAGCGTCTGGTTGATGCTCTCGTTCATCACTTCGATGAGCGGCTTGCGCCGGTTCTTGCGCATGTTCTCGCGCACACGGTCGAAGATGACCACCGTGTCGTTGGTCGAGTAGCCGATGAGCGTCAGGAAGGCGGCGATGGTGGTCAGGTTGAACTCGAAGCGCATGACGATGAACAGCCCAAGGGTCACCAGCACGTCATGGATCGAGGCCATCACCGCGCCGATGCCGAAGCGCAGCTCGAAGCGCAGGCCGATGTAGATGAGCATGCCGATCAGCGACAGGGTCACCGCCCAGAAGCCCTGGCGGCGCAGCTCCTTGCCGATCTGCGGGCCGACGTTCTCGACCCCCAGCACCGCGTATTCGCCAAGGAATGCCCTGTCGCGCAGCGTCTCGAGGGCCGCCTTGTCGAGGCCCGGCGTGCGGGCCACCGCGTCCCAGTCGCGGAAGAGGCCCTCCTTGCGGCGCTCCTTGATCAGCGCATCGGCGATCGCGGCCTGCGGGCTCGCCGCCGGGCCGGCCGCCGCCGGCGCCGCCAGGGCCGGCGAAACGGTGCCGCCCAGCAGCTGCACCATGTCGTCGGCGCCGGCGGTGTTGAGATCGAGCTTGCCGGCCTGGCCCTGGTTGAAGTGGCGGTTGAGGGCGCCGACCACCCGCTCGCGGCTCCCCTCCTCCGATCCCTTGGTGACGGCGGTCTTGACGATGATCTGGTTCGCGGTTTCCTTGTCGAAGCGCTGGATCTCGGCGTCGCCCAGGCCCGCCGCCGCCAGCAGGCTGCGCAGCTGGTCGACCTGCGGCTTGTCGCGGAAGCGCAGGGTCAGCTGCGTGCCGCCGGCGAAGTCGATGCCGAGGTTGAAGTGGATGAAGAAAACGGCGAAGAAGAAGACCGCGATCAGGACCAGCGAGATGCTGATCCAGAACTTGCGGTACTTCATGAAGTCGATGTTGGTGTCGCCCAGCAGCCGCATGCCACGCTCCTTATGCTACTTCTGCTCGTCAGTGCCGCGTTTCCCAGCCGACCGATCGCATCCGCCCGCCCCGCTAGCGGGACACTAAATCGACAGCGTCGCCACCTTGCGGCGCGACAGCACCAGGTCGAAGATCCAGCGGCTGACGAAGACCGAGGTGTACAGCGATGCCAGCAAGCCGATGACCAGGGTCACCGCGAACCCCTTGATCGGGCCGGTGCCGAACTGGAACAGGAACATGGCCGAGATCAAGGTGGTCATGTGAGTGTCGATGATGGAGGTGAACGCCCGCTCGAAACCGTTGTCGATCGCCTTGCGCACGGTGAGCCCGGCGCGCAGCTCCTCGCGGATGCGCTCGAACACCAGCACGTTGGCGTCCACCGCCATGCCGATCGTCAGGATGACGCCGGCGATGCCCGGCAGCGTGAGCGTCGAATGGAACAGCCCCATGCCGCCGAACAGCAGCAGCACGTTGAGCACCAGCGCCGTGATCGCGTTGACGCCGCTCAGCCGGTAGTACAGCAGCATCACCAGCACCACCAGCGCGCTGCCGACGAGGCCGGCGCGTAGCCCTTCGTTGATCGAGTCGCGGCCCAGCGACGGGCCGACGGTGATCTCCTGGAGGTAGGTGATGCTGGCCGGCAGGGCGCCGGAGCGCAGCACCGTGGAGAGGTCCTCGACCTCCTTCTGCGTGAAGCTGCCCTCGATGATGCCCGAATCGCTGATGCGCGAGTTGATCCGCGGCGCCGAAACGATCTGGCCGTCGAGGACGATCGCCAGCCCGGAGCCGACGTGCTCGCCGGTCAGCGTCGAGAAGGACTTGGCGCCGTCCGGAGTGAGGCTGAACCCGACGATCGGCTGGTTCATGTTGCCGAGCTCCGGCCGGGCGTTGCGCAGGTCGCGGCCGGTCACGGTGCGGCGCCGCTCGACCGCGTAGAAGAGCGGTCCGGGAGCGCCGGCATCGCGTTCTCCGCGCTGCGCGGGCAGGACCTCGACGTCGTCCGGCACCTTGCCGCCGAAGTGCTGCAGGATCTCCTCGCGGCTGACCGGATGCGCGCCGTCCTTCGGATACACGGTGATGCGGAACTCGAGGAAAGCGGTGTTCTTGATCAGCTTGCGCACGCGCTCGAAGTCGTCGACTCCCGGCAGCTGCACGACGATGCGCTCGCCGCCGGCGGCCTGGATGACCGGCTCGGCGACGCCGTAGGCGTCGATGCGGTTGCGGATCGTCTGCACCGCCTGGTTGACCGACTGGTCGCGCAGCTTCGAGACGTCGCCGGGCAGCATGTCGAAGGTGATGCTGTCGGACTGCTCGCCGTGGTTGAAGCGCGACAGGGCGCGCTTGGCCGCGTCGAGCACCGTGATCTTGGCGTCCGGGGTCAGGCCGGAGACGGTGAACCTGGTGTCGCCGGTGCGCTGCGACTTGATCTCGAGCTTGCTCTGGGAGTCTTCCTTGACCTGCTGCACCAGGCGCGCCATGTCGCCGTCGGTCTCGGCGCGCAGCGCGTCCTCGGTATGGACCTGCAGCACCAGGTGCATCCCGCCCCGGAGGTCGAGGCCGAGGTTGATCTTCTGCTGCGGCGGGTAGGCGGCGCCGATCGCCGCCAGGACCGAGGCGAGGATCAGCAGCCCGCGCCAAAGCAGGTTGCGTTTCATGGGTTACCGCCTTTCTCCGCCTCCGGCTCGAGGCCGGTGATCGCCGATTTCGCGATCCTCACCTTCACGTTGTCGGCGATCTTGAGCACCACCGTCGGCCCGGTGACCGCCGCCACCTCGCCGTACAGGCCGCCGTTGGTGATCACGCGGTCGCCTTTCTTGAGGTTGTCGACGAGCTGCGCCAGAGCCTTCTGCCGCTTGCGCATCGGCAGCATGATCAGGACGTAGAACAGCGCGAAGATCAGCAGCAGGGGCGCGAACTGTCCGATCTGCGTCAACGGGTTGGAAGCGTTCATGAGTCGTGTTCTCGGCAAGCCGGTCGAGCCTGGCGGCCTGCGTCAGGGCTCCTCTGCTCTTGGGGATCGGGGTGATGCGGGCCGGCCCCGGACGGATGTTTTCTGGGTGCTCTGGACGCCTTTGGGTGCCTCTGGACGGCGAGAGGCGTGGCTGGCCTGGCCGCCAGAGCCAGGGGCGAGCCGCGCCGCCAGGTCCGCCAGCGCACCGAGGGCGATAGCTTGCCGGAGCTCGGCCATAAAGTCAAGGTAATACCGGAGGTTGTGCAGCGTCGCGAGCACCGGGCCGGTGAGCTCGCCGGCACGCATGAGATGGTGCAGGAAGGCGCGCGACAGCCGGGTGCAGCAGGGGCAGCCGCATTCGGGATCGAGCGGGAGCGGATCGTCGCGGAAGCGGGCGTGGCGAATCTTGATCACCCCGGAGCGGGTGAACAGGACGCCATGCCGGGCGTTGCGGGCGGGCAGCACGCAATCGAACAGGTCGATGCCGTGCATCGCCGCGTGCAGCATGTCGGCCGGGTAGCCGACTCCCATCAGGTAACGCGGCCGCTCGGCGGGCAGCGCCGCGGCGGTCTGCTCGACCACCGCCCGGCGCTCGGCCGGCGGCTCGCCGACGCTGACGCCGCCGATGGCGTAGCCGTCGAAGTCGAGCTCCGCCAGCTCGCCGGCGGCGCGCTGCCGGAGGTCGCCGAAGACGCCGCCCTGGACGATGCCGAAGAGGCCGCCGCCCGCGGCACCGCGCCAGGCGGCGCGCGCCCGGCGCGCCCATCCCAGGGTGCGCTCCCACGAGGCGGCAGCCTGCTCGCGGCTGACGGGCCAGGGGAGGCACTCGTCCAGGGTCATGGCGACGTCGACCCCCAGCCGCTCCTGCCAGGCGACCACCGTTTCCGGGGTGAACCGCCAGGCCGAACCGTCGAGGTGGCTGCGGAAGGTGACGCCGTCGTCATCGACGGTGCGCAGGTGCCCCAGGCTATAGACCTGGAAGCCGCCGCTGTCGGTGAGCAGCGGACCGCTCCAGCCGGTGAAGCGGTGAAGGCCGCCCAGCCGCTCGATGGCGTCGATGCCCGGCCGCAGCGCCAGGTGATAGAGGTTGGCGAGAAGGATCGGCGCGCCGGCGGCGGCCAGCTCCTGGGGCGTCACTCCCTTGACGGCACCCAGGGTGCCGACCGGCATGAAGGCCGGCGTCTCGACGGTGCCGTGGGGAGTGACGAGCCGGCCGCGGCGGGCAGCGGGCCAGCCGCCCGCCGGGGCGCCGGCGGGAGGGCCGGAGATCGCGGGGAGGATTTCGAAGGCGAGCCGGCCGGGGCTGCTCAGGGCCGGGCCTTGGCATCCTTGCCGAGGTCGACGATCCTGTTCTCGACCCCGGGGGGGAGCTGCAGGGCGAAGCGGTCCGCGGGGAGCGGCGGATTCCACTGGAAATCCTTGAAGTCGTAGCTGGTGGAGTCGCCGTCCGCCTCCTGGTATTCGAGGTGGTTGGGGAAGAAGCGCTCGGAGTCGATGTCGACTCGCATCGACTTGATGCGTTTCTTGATGCGCTCGTAGCGGGGAAGCAGCTTCAGGCGATAGGGATCGCCCTTCTGCTTGGGCAGCGTGAGCTCGACCGTGAAGTACTCGAGCAGCGTGTCCATGCTGCCGGAAGCGCCGAGGAACTTGAAGACCTGGCTGGAATAGCGTCCGATCTTCAAGGTTTCCGCGCGCTTCAGATCGCGGTACCAGGTCGTCATCTCGCTGCCGCGGATGACCACCGTGATCGGTTTTGGAGCCTGGTACTCCCAACGCACACGGTCGGGAGCGGCATACGAGAAGGTGCCGGTCGAATCCTCGGGTGCCACCAGCATGGAGCTCACCCGGTGCTGGACGAAGCGGGCCTCGATGGTCCGGACCTCCTTCTGCTGCAGCTTCACGCGATCGAGCAGCGCCTGCAGGCGGTCGGCGCCCGAGAGCCCGGGGGCCATCGGGTCGGGGAGCTGGCCGCGGTGCACGGCCGCCGCGGACCGCGTTGCGAGCGTCGGGAGCGTGGCGAAGATCGCAACCAGGGCCACCAGGGCAAGCCGCGGGAGCAGTCCGAGCGGGAGCGTCCCGGCCTTGGCGCGTCGATGAGGATGGGCGTGTGTCATGGTGGCTCTCCGCGGTTGCCCGGACCTTTGATCGTAGCCCTCTCGTCCCCCTGGCGCAAGTTGGCAGGCACGCATGCACGCGGGAAAACCCAGTGTACTGCGTCGTAAATCCAGGGTCCCAGCCGCCGAGTCATCCGCGTTCCCGGCCAGGCGCGCCGACGCAGGCATAGTCGAGCCTATGTCGAGGAGGCGCAACGCCGCCGGGGACGCGGAGGGCCGGCGGATGGGATGCGGGATTTACGACGCAGTGCACTAGGCTTGACGCGGGACGCCGGGCCCTGCCCCCGTCTCCACTGCCCGCTTCGACCGCACCCTACTCTTTGTAGCTGTAGCGATTCTCGAAACACGGCGGCCAGACGCGCCGCCTGGCGCAGCCCATCCGCGGCGCAGCACGAAGGGAGCCTCTCATGATCCAAACCGAGCGACTGTCGTTCACCGGTGCCCGGCGGGCCTTGGTTTTCCTCGCCGCCGGCGCGGCCTTTGCCGCGGTCCCCGCGCTGGCGGCGCGGACTGCCGCCGCCGCGCCGCCCGCGCCGCGGCCGATCGAGATCGGCGCCGCGCGACTGCTGCCGCTGGGGACCGTGGTCACGGTCGAGGGTGCGGTGACCGTCCCCTCGGGGCTGCTCTCGTCCGGCGGCAGCCTCGACCAGGGCTTCGCCATCCAGGACCGCACCGGCGGCATCTATGTGAGCGTCGCGACGAACCTGGGCCTCACCCTTCGCCAGCGGGTCCAGGTCACCGGCGCGCTCGCGGCCGCCAACGGCTTCCTGATCCTGGTGCCGGCGAGCGCCGGCGACGTCGAGGTCCGCGGCCGGGGGCCCAGGGTGAAGCCTCTCTGGTTGCGCACCGGCAGCGTGGGCCCCGCCAACCAGGGACTGCTGGTCCGGGTCGTGGGCGTGATCACCCAGCCCGTGGCGCCCGATCCGCCGTTCGGCAACCAGGTGGTGGTGGACGACGGCTCGGGTCCGGTACGGATCTTCGTCAACACCTCGACCGGGATCGACGTGAGCGGTCTCGCGCCGGGCCAGCTGCTGTCGGTGACCGGCCTGAGCGACGAGTTCGACACTCCCGAAATCGATCCACGCTTCCAGAGCGACCTGCGCCAGCCGGCGGATCGCTAGCGGGTGGCCGGGTGCCAGTGGAGTTTGACAGGCCGTTCGCGGGTTTGCTAGCCTTCCTTCCCCTGACGGCAGCGGCTGTTTTGGGAGATGCAGGCCCGTAGCTCAGCTGGTTAGAGCGCTACGTTGACATCGTAGAGGTCAGCGGTTCAAGTCCGCTCGGGCCTACCAGCAACGTTGCACGACCGTACGAGACACTCTGCAAAAGACCAGGCTTTCTGCCGTTCCGCAAGCGCCCGCGATGACCCAACTGCCTCAGACGGCGGCCCCGATCCTCGCGCTCGCTCTTGCCGCCGGCCACGGCTCCGGCAGCCTGCGGAACCTGCTCGGCTCTCGCGTCAGGCGCTTAGCTCAGTTGGTTAGAGCGCTACCTTCACACGGTAGAGGTCAGCGGTTCGAGCCCGCTAGCGCCTACCATCCCCCCTGCCTGTGACCCCCTCCGCCTCCTCCGCGATGCGTCGCGGCACGCTACCGCTTTTCCCGAGAGCCTGTTGACACCGGGCGCTGTTTGATGGCGACGACGACTGAGGCATTGCGCCTCACCTTGCCCGACGGCACGGTCCGCGAGGTGACGCCGGGAACCACGCCGCTCGAGGTGGCGGCGGCGATCGGCCCGCGCCTGGCGCGCGACGCGGTCGGCGCCGAGGTGGACGGCAAGCGCGTGGACCTGCGCCAGCCGCTCGGGAGCGGCGGCAGCTTCCGCATCTTCACCGCCAAGAGCCCGGAGGCCGGCGAGTTCCTGCGCCACAGCGCCGAGCACGTGCTGGCGGATGCCGTCAAGCGGCTGTGGCCGTCGGTCGAGATCGACGTCGGCAGGCGGGACCACAGCGAGAAGTACCAGTACGATTTCCGCTTCCCGCGCGCGTTCACCGCCGAAGACCTGGCCGCCATCGAGGACAAGATGCGGGAGATCCTGGCGGAGGGCAGCCAGGTCGAGCGCCTCGAGGTGAGCCGCGAGCAGGCCGCCGCCTTGTTCCGCGAGCTTGGCGAGACGCTCAAGCTCGAGCGGCTGGCCGAGATCCCGGCAGGCGAGCCGATCACGCTCTTCCGCCATGGACGCTTCACCGACCTCTGCCGCGGGCCGCACGCGCAGCGGATCTCGCAGATCGGCGCCGTCAAGCTGCTCGAGTCCTCGGGATCCTTTTTCAAAGGCGACGAGTCCGGCGAGCGCCTGCAGCGCATCTACGGCACCGCCTTCGCCACCCGCGAGGACCTGGATGCCTACCTGGCGCGGCTCGAGGAGGCGCGGGCGCGCGACCACCGGCGCATCGGCCAGGAGCTGGACCTGTTCAGCTTCAGCCCGCTGGCGCCGGCGTCGCCGTTCATGCATCCCAAGGGGGCGGTGATCTACAACGGGCTGATGGAGTACACCCGCGAGGTCAACACCCGCTACGGCTACGCCGAGGTGATCACGCCGCAGATCCTCGACGTCGAGCTGTGGCGCACCTCCGGGCACCTCGCCAACTACTCGGAGTCGATGTTCTTCACCGAGGTGGACGAGAAGCAGTTCGCGGTCAAGCCGATGAACTGCCCCGCCAACTGCCTGATCTACGCCACGCGCCTGCGCTCCTACCGCGAGCTGCCGCTGCGCTACGCCGATTTCGGCCGGCTGCACCGCTACGAGCGCAGCGGCGTCACCAGCGGCCTCTTCCGGGTGCGATCCTTCTCCCAGGACGACGCGCACGTCTTCCTGATGGAGGAGCAGATCGAGGGCGAGGTGCTGCGCGCCGTCGAGATGATCATGGAGATCTACCTCACCCTGGGGTTCACCACCGTGGGCGTCGAGCTGTCGACGCGGCCCGAAAAGTCGATCGGCACCGCCGAGACCTGGCGCCGGGCCGAGTCGGCGCTCGCCGCGGCGCTCGGCAAGGGCGGCATCGAATACAAGGTGAACGCGGGTGACGGCGCCTTCTACGGCCCCAAGATCGACTTCCACATCGGCGACGCGCTGGGCCGCACCTGGCAGCTCGGCACCGTGCAGCTCGACTACCAGATGCCCGAGCGCTTCGGCCTGCGCTACGTCGGCGCGGACGGCGGCGAGCATCAGCCGGTGATGATCCACCGCGCCATGCTGGGCTCGATCGAGCGCTTCATGGCCATCCTGATCGAGCAGACCGCCGGCGCCATGCCGCTGTGGCTGGCGCCGGTCCAGGCCGTGGTGCTGCCGGTTTCCGAGAAGTTTGCCGCCTACGGCGAGAAGGTCCACGCCGAGCTGGTGGCGGCCGGGCTGCGCGTCGAGGCCGATCTGCGCAACGAGAAGCTCGGTTACAAGATCCGCGAGGCGCAGGTGCAGAAAGTGCCTTACATGCTGGTCGTGGGCGGCCGCGAGCAGGAAGCCGGCACCGTGGCGGTGAGGCGGCGTGCCGGCGAGGACCTGGGCGCCATGCCCCTGTCCGAGGTCACGGCGCGAGTCCGCGACCTGGTCGCCCGCCGCAGCTTGGAGCTGTGATCGCGAATGCCGGGCCGTGAGGCCCGACGCTCTTGAGGAGGTGAGCCGATTATCGATAAGACGACGAGGATCAACGACAGGATCAGGGTGCGGGAAGTGCGCCTGGTCGACGCGGACGGCTCGCAAGCTGGAATCGTCCCGGTCGAGGAGGCGTTGCGCCGCGCCCAGGAGCAGGCGCTCGACCTGGTGGAGGTGGCGCCGACGGCCAAGCCGCCGGTGTGCCGCATCATGGACTTCGGCAAGTTCCTGTACCAGGCCAAGAAGAAGGCGCACGAGTCGAAGCGCAAGCAGAAGATCATCCACATCAAGGAGGTCAAGTTCCGCCCCAACATCGACGAGCACGACTACGACTTCAAGCTGAAGAACGTGGTCCGGTTTCTCGATGACGGCGACAAGGTCAAGGCCACCGTGCAGTTCCGCGGCCGCGAGATGGCCCGCACCGACCTCGGCCACAAGCTGCTGCGGAGGGTGGCGGAAGACGTCGGGGAGCGAGGGATGCTAGAATCTCACCCGGAAATGGCGGGCAACCGTATGCACGTCATCTTCGGACCGCCCCGCCAAGCGGTCAAGAAGCCGACCGCCTGAGTCCTGGCGCCCCCCCGTGATCGTTCGAGTGAGGAGCGGTCGGGATTCGTGTTTTTTGAGGAGAAGAGCGTGCCCAAGCAGAAGACGCACAAGGGAGCCGCCAAGCGCTTCAAGGTTACCGGCAGCGGCAAGGTGCTGCGGCACCACACGATGCACGGCCACTACCTGACCGGGAAGACGACGAAGCGGAAGCGCAAGCTGCGCAAGTCAGCCGAGGTCGGTACGGCGTTCGCCGGCACGATCAAGGAAATGCTGCACAACCAGTAGACGCTAGATTCAACGCGGCGCCGGCGGGACGGACCTGCCCCCCGGAAGCCCAGGCCCGCGATCTCGCGGCCCGCTGTGCGGGTCGCCGCCGTGGCCGCTGACCGCTGCCGCCCCGTCAGGGGCGCGCCAGCAGAAACGAGGTTCCGAAGATGGCACGCGTCAAACGCGGCACCAAGAGGACGGATCGCCGCAAGAAGATCCTGGCCCGCGCCAAGGGCTATTACGGCACCCACTCCAAGAGCCACCGCATCGCCAAGCAGGCGGTCGACAAGGCGCTGAGCTACGCCTACCGCGACCGCCGCCAAAAGAAGCGCCAGCTGCGCGCTCTGTGGATCGTGCGCATCAACGCGGCGGCGCGGCTGCACGGCCTCTCCTACAGCCGGCTGATCGCCGGTCTCAAGGCGGCGGGCTCGCTGCTGGACCGCAAGGTCCTGGCCGACCTGGCGGTGCGCGACGCCCAGGCCTTTGCCGGCCTGGCGGAGGCGGCAAGCCAGGCGCTTGCGGCCGCAGAGAAGGAGCCCGCGGCCCCCGCGGCCCCTGAGGGCGGTGCCGCTGCCGCGCCGCCCGCCGCCGCCGCCGCGGGGCACTGAGGTGGCTGACCGCCGGGAAGGCGCGGCGGCCGGCGCCTCCGGCGGCGCGACCGAAACCACCAATCCTGTCAACAGTGCGGGCGATGGCCGCGAGGGGCTGGCGAACCTCGAAGCCGCCGTCCACGCTGCCGGCCGCCGCCTGGCCGAGCTTCGCGACACGAACCAGCAGCTGACGCGGCGCGTGCGCGAGCTGGAGGCGCAGCTTGCCGGGGGAGCGCCCGCCGTGGCCGCCGGCAACGGTGCGGCCGAGGCCGAGCGGCAGGAGATCCGGCGGCGTGTCGAGGCCCTGGCCCGGCACCTTGATCGGCTGGCCGCCGCCGCCGGCTGACGACCAGGCCACCGCCGCCGGCTCACGGCCAGGCCGCCCCGCGGTGCCCGTCCAGACATCCTCCTGGTCGAAGGCGAACGCCTCCATGCATGCCGGGAACAGCCGTCGGGACGGGCGGCGCCAACTTTGGCGGCGCGCTGGACACTAGCAGGCTGCTGAAAAATCCCGCACGCCGCGCTTCGCCCTGCAGGTTGCGGCGGCGCGGGGCCGTCTGCGGCGTTGCCGCTCCTCGACGATGTCGGGGCATCGCCTGCGTCGCGGCGCCTGGCATCCGGCCCCGCGGCGCTCGCAACGCGACGCACGGGCTTTTTCAGCAGCCTGCTAGAGGTCGGCGCCCACCGCCTGGCCGACGTGGTCGAAGCCGTCGCGGGCCAGCAGGGCCAGCAGCTCGCGGTTGATCCTTCCCGGCAGGGCGGGCCCCTCGTAGACCAGGGCGGTGTAGAGCTGCACCAGGGAAGCGCCGGCGCGCAGGCGGGCGTATGCCTCGGCGCCGCTGTCGACGCCGCCGGCACTGATCAGCACGGCGCCGGTGCCGCCATCCCGGAGGCGGCGGGCGATGGCGGCGCAGACGCGCCGGCTCTTGCCCGCCAGCACCCGCCCCGAAAGCCCGCCGGCACTCGCGGCCCCGGGCAGCAGCGCGTAGTCGGTGCTGGTGTTGGTGGCCACGATCCCGGCGGCGCCGGCGTCCGCCGCGGCCGCCGCCAGGCCGCCGGCCGCCTCGGGGTCGAGGTCGGGGGCGAGCTTCACCAGCACCGGCGCCCTGGTGACCGCCCGCGCCGCGCCCAGCAGGTCGCGGACGAAGGACTCGTTCTGCAGGTCCCGCAGCCCGGGCGTATTGGGCGACGAGAGGTTCACCACCAGGTAGCCGGCGAGGCCGTCCAGGGCGCGGAGCAGCGCCGTGTAATCGGCGAGGGCCGCGGACGCCGGGGTGTCGCGGCCCTTGCCGACGTTGACGCCGAGCGGCACTCGCCGGCGCCCGGCGGCCCGCAGCAGCCGCCGGCGCATCGCCTCGAGCCCCCGGTTGTTGAACCCCAGCGCGTTCTGCAGGCTGCGCTCGGCGGGGTGGCGGAAGAGGCGCGGCCGCGGGTTGCCGGCCTGGGGCCGCGGCGTGACCGTCCCGACCTCCACGAAGCCGAAGCCCAGCGCGGCCATGGCGTCGACCACCAGCGCATCCTTGTCGAAGCCGGCGGCGAGGCCCACCGGGTTGGGGAGCTCCATCCCGAGCAGGGTCTGGCGCAGGGCCGGATCGGCGACCCGATGGCTCCGGGCGAGCAGGCGGGTCGCCCCCGGAACCGCCTGGGCCAGGCGCAGCGCCGCGATCGCCAGCCCGTGCGCCCGCTCGGGATCCAAGCTGAACAGCAGCGGGCGCAGCAATGGGTATGGCGAGGGGTACGGAGGCACCTGGCGAATAGTACCCTCCTCCACTCCCTCTCCGCAGGCGTGTGACAAAGCTGTGGTATAGTGCCGATTCGGCCAAACCGCTGGCATCACGCAACTTGTTGCCCGGTGTAGCCGGAAGGGCCGCGGACGCGCTTGCCATGCCAAGAGCCAGCACAGAAGTCGAGATCTTTGGCGCGGTGTACAGCGTTCGCGGAGGCGAAGACCGCGGGTACCTTCAGGGCGTGGCCGATCTCGTGGACCGCAAGATGCGCGAGGTCGCCCAGCACGTGAATACGGCCGATACGGCACGCATCGCGATCCTGGCGGCGCTCAATCTGGCTGACGAACTGTTGAGATTGGAGAAGCGGCAGGAAGGGGAACGGGTCCAGATCAGGGAGAAGGTGGCGGAGCTGACCGAGGAATTGACCGGAGCCTTGAAGAGTTAGAGGATGGCAGACGATGCCGGCTCGACTCATATGAACACCGATGTTGCATTCCCTGCGCGGTTCGTGGTGGGTACCACGATTGTAGAACCAACATACATACTGCGGGAGTCTTTTACCCGCGTGGCCCGTGCCAGCCTCGATCCCACAAGGATGACGAGGACGCTAACGGCTCGTGGAGCGGACACCCACCTGGTGCGTTTCAGGTTCTAAACGCCGGCCCCCACGGCCGCGCAGGGAATGCGTTGACCCTCGTGCTTCTCGCCTGATCGTTCCCAGGCCCCCCTGTGCATCGGGGGTACTTGGTGAACTACCAAATAACGCTCCTCGCGGCGGCGGTGCTGGCCGCGTTGACCATACCGCTGGTCTGGTGGGTGGTGCTGCGCCGCGCCGCCCGCCGGCTGCACGCCGAGGCCAAGCAGCAGGCAGCCAAGACGATCGAGGACGCCGAGAGAGCCGGCGAGACCATCCGCCGCGAGGCCGAGATTGCGGCGCGCGAAAAGCTCCTGCAAGCGCGCAGCGAGCACGAGCAGGCGTCGCGCAAGCGCCGCGTCGAGCTCGAAGGGATCGAGCGCCGCCTCACCCAGAAGGAAGACAACCTCGACAAGCGCGCCGACGAAGTGGCCCGGCGCGAGCGCGACATGGCGCAGACCGAGCGCGCCCTCGGACAGCGCGAGAAGGCGATCGAGAGCCGGCAGGAAGAGATCGCCGCGATGCACGAGCTCGAGCGGACGCGGCTCGAGCAGATCGCCGGCTTGACCGCGCAACAGGCGCGCGAGGAGCTGATCAAGGCGATGGAGGACGACGCGCGCATCGAGGCGGCGCACATCGTCAAGCGCATCGAGGACGAGGCGCGCGAGCAGGCGCACAAGCAGGCGCAGCGCATCATCGGCATGGCGGTGCAGCGCTCGGCGTCCGACTACGTCTCGGAGACCACCGTCTCGGTGGTGATGCTGCCCAACGACGAGATGAAGGGGCGCATCATCGGCCGCGAGGGCAGAAACATTCGCGCCCTCGAGATGGCGACCGGCGTCGACCTGATCGTCGACGACACCCCCGAGGCGGTCATCCTGTCGGGGTTCGATCCCTACCGGCGCGAGGTGGCGCGGGTGGCCCTCGAGCGCCTGATCGGCGACGGCCGCATCCACCCGGCGCGCATCGAGGAGGTGGTCGAGAAGGTGAAGGCCGAGTTCGACCAGAAGATCCTCCACGAGGGCGAGTCGGCGCTGCTCGAGCTGGCCATCCCCGGCATGCACCCCGAGCTGGTCCGCCTGCTCGGCCGCCTGCGCTACCGCACCTCTTACGGCCAGAATGTCTTGCAGCACAGCCGCGAGGTGGCGTTCCTGGCCGGCACCATGGCGTCCGAGCTGAAGGCCAACGTGCAGGTGGCCCGCCGCGCCGGCCTGGTGCATGACATCGGCAAGGCGATCGACCGCGAGATGGACGGCACCCACCTGCAGATCGGCATCGACCTGCTGCGCAAGTTCGGCGAGAGCGAGGACGTGGTCCACGCCATGGCCTGCCACCACGGCGACTACGATCCGCAGACGGTCGAGGCGGTGCTGGTCACCGCCGCCGACGCGCTGTCGGCGGCGCGGCCGGGCGCGCGCCGCGAGATCCTCGAGACCTACGTCAAGCGCCTCGAGAAGCTCGAAGAGATCGCCTCGGGCTTCAAGGGGGTCCAGAAGACCTTCGCCATCCAGGCCGGCCGGGAGATCCGCATCATCGTCGACAGCGGCAAGATCAGCGACGAGCAGGCGCTCTGGCTCTCCAAGGACATCGCGCGCAAGGTCGAGGCCGAGCTCACCTATCCGGGGCAGATCAAGGTCACGGTCATCCGCGAAACCCGGTCCATCGAGTACGCCAAGTGAGGCTGCTGTTCGTCGGCGACGTGGTCGGGCGGCCGGGCCGGACCGCGGTCAGGAACCTGCTGCCGCGCCTGATCGACCGGCAGCGCGCCGACTTCGTGGTGGTCAACGTCGAGAACTCGGCGGGCGGATTCGGCATCACTCCCGAGGTCATGGGCGAGCTCGCCGATCTGCAGATCGACTGCTACACGACGGGCAATCACGTCTGGGACAAGAAAGAGGGAATCGAGCTGCTGGACCGCGAGCCGCGCCTGCTGCGGCCGGCCAACTATCCCGAGGGCAATCCCGGCAAGGGGGTTTACGTCGGCGAGACCGCCGCCGGGGTGCCGGTCGCGATCCTCAACCTCGAGGGGCGGGTGTTCATGAGCCAGCTCGACTCGCCGTTTCGGGTCGCCGACCGCCTGCTAGGAGAGTTGCGGCGCGACGTCAAGGTGGTGATGATCGACTTCCACGCCGATGCCACCAGCGAGAAGCAGGCGCTGGCGTTCTATCTCGACGGCAGGGTCAGCGCCGTTCTCGGCACCCACACCCACGTGCCGACCGCCGACGAGCGCGTGCTGCCGGGCGGCACGGCGCTGCTGACCGACGTCGGTATGACCGGCCCCTACGACTCGATCATCGGCATGCGAGCCGACAAGGTGCTCAAGCGTTTCCTCCTGCAGACCCCGGCGCCCTTCGAGGTGGCCAAGCGCGACGTCCGCCTGGCGGCAGCGGTGGTCGAGATCGACGAGTCCACCGGCAAGGCGCAGGGCATCGAGCGCTTCCTCCTCCCCGACCCGGCCGCGGGGTAGGCTGGCTAGCGGCCGGCCGTAGGCCCGCCGCCGGGGGCGCCCGGTCTGCCGGGGCGGTAGGTGAGCCACAGGTTGCGGATGTAGATCAGCAGGCCCCCGCCCTGTCCCAGGATGAAGACCGGGTCGCGCTTCGCGATCGCGTAGGCCAGGAGGGTCGCGCCGCCGGCCAGGCTGAGGTACCAGAAGGAGCGGGGTACGACGCTGGCCTTCAGCCGCTCCGACGCGATCCACTGGACGAGGAAGCGACCTGAGAAGAGGAGCTGTCCGAGCATTCCGAGGGCGAGCCAATAGCGGTCCGGTTGCAAACCTCGACCTCCTGTGCCAGCCGCCGGTCGATCCAGCGCGTTTGCAGCCAGCGCACACCCAGCAGGTCTGCGCTGGCGCGCCAGATGCGGTTGCGGATGTTGTACTTGGGCTCGCCGAAGCGGCGCGGCCGGTGCCGGACCTCGATCTCGGCGATGCGGGCGCCCTCCATGCGCAACAGCGTCGGCAGGAAGCGGTGCATGCCCTTCCAGACCGGAATGCGCCGCAGGTACTCGGTGCGGCAGGCCCGCAGGGTGCAGCCGACGTCGGTCACCGACTCGCGGGTCAGGCGGTTGCGCACGGTGTTGGCGATCCCCGAGGACAGCCGCCGCACCCAGCTGTCGCGCCGGTTCACGCGCACGCCGCAGACCACGTCGCAGGCGCCGCCGGCCGCGCTCCCATCGTCTTCGAGCCGCGCCAGCAGGCGCGGGATGTCGGCCGGATCGTTCTGCAGGTCGGCGTCCAGGGTGACCACGACGCCGCCGCGGGCATGGCGAAATCCCGCGTCCAGGGCCGCCGACTGGCCGGCGTTGCGCGCCTGCCTGATGACGCGCAGCGCCGGGTCCTGGCCGGCCAGCCGGACCATCGCGGCGAGGCTGCCGTCGGTCGAGCCGTCGTCGACCAGCAGCACCTCGTAAGGCCGGCCGAGTTGCCGCATCGTCTGCCGGATCTCCTCGGCGAGGGGCGGCAGGTTCGCCTCCTCGTTGAAAACCGGGATCACCAGCGAGATCTCGGGCAGGGTGGAGGGGCCCGGACCGCCAGGATTGCGCTCGGGCATGGGCGTATCTTATCCCGGCCGGAGCGCGTTCCCGGCTGTGTTATGCTGCGCCCTCGACAGGGGGGCCCGATGGCGGTCGATCCGGAGCTGCTGGAGATACTCGTCTGCCCCAAGACGAAAGGAGAGCTGGAGCTCATCGAGCTGCCGCCGGAAGTCCGCGGGATGCTGGCGGAGAAATACCGGGAGCACTTCCGCGACGAGACGCCGGTGGTCGAGCAGGGTCTTTTCTGCGCCGCCTCCGGCCTGGTCTACCCGATCGTCTCGGACATCCCGATCATGCTCGTCGAGGAGGCCCTCCCAGCCTCCGCCGTCGGGAAATAAACGCAACAGGCGAACCCAGGCAAAAGCCGGTGGCGTCGCGCCTGGACCAGCTGCTCGTCGAGCGCGGACTGTTCCCCAGCCGCGAGCAGGCAAGGCGCGCCGTGATGGCCGGCATGGTCAGCGTCGATGGCCGGCGCGTGGACAAGCCGGGCACCGCCATCGGCGGCGAAGCCGCGCTCGCGGTCGCCGCGCGCGAGCCCTTCGTCTCCCGCGCCGGCCGCAAGCTGGCAGCCGCCCTCGATCACTTCGGCATCGACCCCGCCGGCCGGGTGTGCCTCGACGTCGGCGCCTCGACCGGCGGCTTCACCCATTGCCTGCTCGAGCGCGGCGCGCGGCGCGTCTACGCGCTGGACGTCGGCCGCGGGCAGCTCGACCAGCGCCTGCGCGGCGATCCGCGAGTGGTGGTGATGGAGGGCGTCAACGCCCGCCACCTGGCGGCCGGCGCCCTGCCGGAGCCGTGCGGCCTGATCACCGTGGACGTCTCTTTCATCTCGCTGGCCAAGGTGGTGCCGGCGTTGGTGCCCCACCTCCGCGCCGCCGGCCCCGGCGCCGCCGCCGGCGACCTGCTGGTCCTGATCAAGCCGCAGTTCGAAGCCGGCAGGGGCGCGGTCGGCAAGGGCGGGATCCTGCGCGACGAAGCGCTGCGCCAGCAGGCGATCGCGGCGACCGCGTCCGGTCTCGCCGCGCTCGGCGGCCTCGAGCCGGCCGGCGGCGGCTGGTTCGACTCGCCAGTCGCCGGCTTCGGCGGCAACCGCGAGGCGTTCGCGCTGCTGCGGCGGAGAGAGAATTGAGCGCGCGGCGGCGGCAGCTCAAGCGCATCGGCGTGGTGGCGAAGCAGACCAGCCGCGAGGCGGCGGCGACCGCCGGCGAGCTCGCGGAATGGCTGCGCCGCCGCGATCTCGAGGTGTCCTTGGACGGCCCGACGCTCGCGGCCCTGGGACGGCGCGAGCCCGCCTTCAGCCTCACCGCGGGATGCGACCTGGTGGTGGCGCTGGGCGGCGACGGCACCCTGCTGTCGGTGGCGCGCGCCCTCACGCCCGAGGTCCCGATCCTGGGCGTCAACCTCGGCAACCTGGGATTCCTGACCGAGATCGGGCGCGCCGACCTGTACCCGGCGCTGATGGACGTGCTGGCGGGGAAGTTCCGCATCGAAGCGCGCGCTCTCTTCGACGTCGAGCGGCGGGGCGACGGCCACGCCCCCGAACGCTTCCGGGTGCTCAACGACGCGGTGATCACCAAGAGCGCGCTGTCCCGCATCATCGACCTGACGATGGTGGTCGACGGCCACCTGATCGCCCGCTTTCGTGCCGACGGGGTGATCATCTCGACCCCCACGGGCTCGACCGCCTACAACCTCTCCGCCGGCGGCCCGATCCTCAATCCGCTGCTGCCGGTGGCGACGCTGACGCCGATCTGTGCCCACGCGCTGTCGCTGCGGCCGATCGTGGTGCCGGCGACCAGCCGTATCGAGGTCACCCTGGAAACCCAGCGCGAGGAGGTGTTCCTGACCCTCGACGGCCAGGAGGGCAGGGAGCTGGCCTACCGCGAGACGGTGGCGGTGACGCAGAGCCCGGCGGCGGTGCACCTGGTCAAGGTCAGCGAGCGCAGCTTCTACGACAACCTGCGCGAGAAGCTGCGCTGGGGCGGGCTGACGCGGCCCGACGACGGGGGGGCGCTCTGAGCCCGGAACCCAACGGACCCGACGGACCCGACCGTTCGGACGCGCCCGACCGGCGGCGCGGCGAGCGGCGGGCCGAAGGGGGCCAGGGAAATGAAGAGGGAAAGGAGCGCGGGCGGCCGCAGCCACCGGCCATTGCGGCCCTCCCGGCAGGCCGCGGCGGCGAAGGGCGAGGGGAGGAGCGGCGGCGGCAGGACCGGCGCCGCCCCGGCAGGGTCCGGCGCTGGGTGGTGCGGCCGTTCGTCTGGGGGCTCCTGCTGCTGCTCGCGGTGGCGGCGGCCAACATCCTGTTCTTCAGCAGCCGTTTCGCTCGCGAGAGCGCCGCCGACCTGCTGCGGGGCGAGCTCTCCGACGCCCTCGGCCGCGAGGTGACGATCGGCGCCGTCGACTTCCACCTGTGGACGTTCACCCCGTCGTTCGAGCTGCGCGGCCTGATGATTCCCG
>DATKFK010000006.1:0-2249 GCA_035544375.1 Thermoanaerobaculia bacterium | reverse complement strand
CGAGCGCTTTTCCGGGCAGGTTAAGCCGCCGTCCGCCGCGTCAGGTCAAGGCGAGGAAGGTCCCCCGCCGCGCCGTCAGGAGTGATGGCTCATGGTGTCCTGCACCTTCATCAAGGCGGGACCCAGGATCACCACGAAGAGCACCGGCAGGAAGAAGATGATCATCGGCACGGTGAGCTTCGGCGGCAGCGCGGCGGCCTTCTTCTCGGCGGCGGCCAGGCGCAGATCGCGGTTTTCCTTGGCCATCACACGCAGCGCGTTGCCGAGCGGGGTGCCGTAGCGCTCGGCCTGGATCATCGCGGTGACCACCGCCTTGATGCCCGGATGGTTGGTGCGCTTGGCAAGGCCGTCATAGGCCATCCGGCGCTCCGGCAGGTAGGACAGCTCGGCCGAGAGCAGGCTGAGCTCCTCGGCGAGCTCGATCGACGAGCCGCCGACTTCCTGGCCGACCTTCATGATCGCCGCTTCGATCGACATGCCGGACTCGACGCAGATCAGCAGCAGGTCGAGCGCGTCGGGGAAGACGCCGACGATCGACTCGCGCCGCTTCGAGGCGACGTTGGAGATGTAGAGGTTGGGCGCGTAGTAGCCGCCGACGAAGGCCGCCACGCAGGCGGCGACCCGCTGCATCACCTGCAGATGCAGGCCGTGGATCACGAACACGTAGAAGGCGGTCGCCGCCATGAGCGCGAACGGCGCGACGAGGCGGAAGAAGTAGAAGCGCGAGACGGCGCTCGGGCCGCGGAAACCGGCCTGCGCCAGCTTGTCGGGCAGGTTGGGGTCTTCGAGCAAGCGGGAGAGCTGCAGGCGGTCGACCACGCTCTTGTAGACGCTCTCGTCGGTCTGCCGCAGCGAGGCCGACTGCTTGCCGGCCAGCGCCTCGCGCGACTTGCGGCGCAGCTCCTCGCGCCGGTTGGCGACCGACTTCAGCCGGCTCTCCAGGCCCGAGCGCTGGAAGGCGGGCGAGACCACGGTGACGATCGTGAAGAACACGATGATGCCCGTGACCGCGGTGATCACGTTGTCCGGGTTGGTGACTGTGTCGACCCAGCTCACTGGCGCGCGACCCTAGAACTTGAAGTTGATCATGCGGGCCATCACGAAGATGCCCAGGCCCATCCAGATCGCCGAGCCCCCCAGCATCAGCCAGCCGCGATGGTCGGAGAACATCGGCGCCATGTAGGACGGCGTCCAGACCATGATCAGCAGGATCACGCCCGGCGGCAGGCAGCCGATGATGAACGCCGACGACGTGGCTTCCGACGACAACGCCTTGACCTTCTCCTTCATCAACTTGCGCGCCCGCAGCACTGTCGAGAGGTTGTTCAGCGCCTCGGCGAGGTTGCCGCCGGTCTTCTGCTGGATGTTCATCACGATCGAGAAGAACCGCACCTCGGCGGTGGGCATGTGCTCGTAGAGCTTCTCCAGCGCCTGATCGAGGTTCATGCCGACGCCGATATTCTCGACCAGCCGGCGGAACTCGCCGGCCAGCGGCTCGGCGGTCTCGCGCCCGATGATCTTCAGGCAGTCGTGCACCGGCAGGCCGGACTTGATGCCGCGCACGATGATGTCCATCGCATCCGAGAAGGCGGAGGTGAACTTGCCGATGCGGCGCTTGGCGAGGAAGCCCAGCACCCACTGCGGCAGGCCAAACCCGGCCGCGCCGCCGAGGCCGAGCGCCACCAGCGGGTTCAGCCGCATGACGAAGCAGCAGAACGCCACCATGAGGCCGAAGGCGCCGCTGGCCATCCAGAACTGCATGGGACTGGCGTTCAGGCCGGCCTGCTTGAGCTTGTTGGCGAGCGTCAGGCGCGCCTTCTTCTGCTGGCGATCCTGCTCCTGCAGGCTCTTCATGATCTGACGGCGACGCGTCTCGGCGTTGTTGGCCACCGGGGCCCGCGCACGGCGGGCATCGCCGCGGCCGGCGCCGCCGATGGTCTGCGCGCGCTGAACGGCGCGCTCCTGGCTGGTGCGCCCGCCGGCGAAGGCGAAGCCGACCGCGACCACGATGCCGAAGGCGACGGCCGCGACCCCGAGGATGGCGAAGGTCTGGTCCAACCGGCCTACTCCGCCGCGTCGAGGGCTTCGGCCAGCTCGCGCTCCAGGCCGTAGTAGCGTGCGCGGTCCCAGAACCGGGGCCGGGCGATGCCGGTGGAGCGGTGGCGGCCGACGATGCCGCCATGCTGGTCCTCGCCGGTGATCTCGTAGACGAAGAGGTCCTGCGTCACGATCACGTCGCCCTCCAGGCC
>DATKFK010000005.1:0-3721 GCA_035544375.1 Thermoanaerobaculia bacterium | reverse complement strand
CGGCCGACGTCGAGCACCCGGCCGTCCGCGGCGTGCCGCATCACCACCCGTGCCGAGTCGCAGGCCAGCCGCCTGGACGTTTCCGCGGAAACGTGGGTGCCGTCCGCGAGCCACGACGAACCTTTCTCTCCGCCCTCTCCGCCGGCCGCCAGCACCTCGGCATCCATGTGCACCACCACCTGGTAGCGGTCGCCGCGGCTGCCGGGATCGACGCCCGCGGCGAGGGCGCTCTCGGCGACCAGGCCCAGGGCATCGGCGCGGCGTTGTTCCGCGGACGCGTCCGCTGCCGCCTCTGGCGCGGAGCCGGACGGCTGGTCGCCGCCGCGTGGCCCATAGAGCGCCTCGACACCAGCGTCCAAGGCGCGCAGCAGGGCAGCGCCGGCTTCCGCTGGGAGGCGTCCCGTCACCACCACCATGCCGTCCTCGTCGGTGTGGGCGCGCAGGTACCGCGCGGCGTGGCGGCGTTTCTCGTCATCTCCCGCCCCCATGCGATCGATGCGGTCGACGCGCCGCATGCCGCGCACCAACCTCTCGACGTGAGCGGCCGTTCCCGCACGCCCGAAGCTCAGCAGATCCTGCTCGTTGGCCGGCGTGGCGATGCGCGTGAGGGCGCGAACCTTGGAGTAGGAGATCTCGCCGCGCCGCATGGCCGCCGAGAGCAGCGGCAAGGCGCCGAGCGCGCGTGCCACGCGCACCTTCTCGCGCGCCGCGCCAAGGTCGAGCCCCACGCGCCAGCCCAGCCAGTGGGCGCAAGAGTGGAACCCGCTGTTCCACCCGCCGCGCTCGTCGAAATCGCGCAGCATTACCAAAAGCTCGTAGGTGGCGGCCGAAATCTGCGCCGACAGCTCGGCGATGCGCTCGCCGAGCTCCTCGAGCTCCGCGCCTTCGCCGCCCGCCGGGATACCGTGTCTTGCCTCGTGCACCGGTTCGTGAACAGTCATCTCGCTTTCCCCCACCAGCGATTGTAAGCCCATGATTTTTCAGCTCGTTGGCGGCCGCAGCAAGGCCGATCGGCGGTCGTCCCAGGGGGCCGGGGAGGGTCACCGCGAGAACGGGTCCGGGCGCCCCTCCCGCGGGCCAATCCATGCCCTTCCAGCGCGAACCTGGGAATGCTCGCTAAGGGGCCCGAAAAAGCCTGTCAAGAGGGGAGCGACGATTTGAGTGAGGGATTGGCGACCGCGAGCCCGCCGATCACTTGACATAAACCGTCTTGATGTTCACGAACTCGCGGATGCCGAAGGGGCCGAGCTCGCGCCCGTAGCCCGACTGCTTGATGCCGCCGAAGGGCAGCCGCGGATCGGAGCGCACCAGGTCGTTGACGAAGCAGCTGCCCGCCGCGAGGCGGCGCGCCACGGCCTCGCCGCGCCGCGCGTCGCGGGTGAAGACCGCGGCGCCGAGGCCGAAGATCGAGTCATTGGCCACCCGGATCGCTTCGTCCTCGCCGTCCACCGGGATGAGCGCGGCCACCGGTCCGAACAGCTCCTCGTCATAGGCGGGCATGCCCGGGCCGACGCCGGCGAGCACGGTCGGCGGATAGAAGGCGCCGGGGCCGCCGGGTAGCTTGCCGCCGAGCAGGCAGCGGGCGCCGGCGCGGCGGCTCGCCTCGACCTGGGCGTGCAACTGGTCGCGCAGGTCGCGGCGCGCGAGCGGTCCGACGTGGGTGCCGTCGCGCATCGGATCGCCGACCACCTTGGCGCTCATCGCCGCCACGAACCGCCGCTCGACGTCTGCCGCGAGCTGCCGCGGGATCATGAAGCGCTTGGCGGCGATGCAGCTCTGGCCGCTGTTGATCAGCCGGCTCTCGACACAGGTGGCGACCGCCTGGTCGAGGTCGGCATCCTCGAGGATCAGGTAGGGATCGCTGCCGCCCAGCTCGAGCACCGTCTTCTTGATCAGTGCACCGGCCTTGCCGGCGACCGCGCGGCCGGCCGGAGTGCTGCCGGTCAGGGTGACGGCGGCCACCCGCGGGTGTTCGATCACCCGGTCCACACCCTGCGACGGGATCAGCAGCGCGCGGAACAGGCCGTCGGGCAGGCCGGCGTCGCGCAACACCTCCGCGATGGCCAGGGCGCAGCCGGGAACGTTGGAAGCGTGCTTCAGCACGCCGGCGTTGCCGGCCATCAGCGCCGGCGCGGCGAAGCGGAAGACCTGCCAGAACGGGAAGTTCCAGGGCATCACCGCCAGCACCACGCCCAGCGGCTCGAAGGCAACGTAGCTGCGGCTGGCGTCCGTCGCGACCGGCTCGGGGGCGAGGAAGGCCGCCGCCTGCTCGGCGTAGAAATCGCAGACCCAGGCGCACTTGTCGACCTCCGACAGGCCGCCGGCGAGCACCTTGCCCATCTCGCGGGTCATCAGCTCGGCGTAGGCGCGGCGCCGCTCGCGCAGCAGGCGCGCCGCCCGCCGCAGGCGGTCCGCGCGCTCGGCGAAGCCGGTCTCGCGCCAGCCGAGGAAGGCGGCATGGGCCTCCTCGATGGTGCGGTCGACCGCCGCCGGCTGCATCTCGTCGTAGGTGCGGGTGGTCTCGTCGGTTGCTGGGTTGATGCTGGCGATGGTCATGGGGCAAAACCCTCCCTGCCTCCCGCGGCGCGGCGCCGGCAGGTGCAGGGAGGGCGCCGGCGGGAAGCGCCGGCGCTCGCTCGCCGGGCCACTCCTGGTTGAAGCCCCACCCGGGGCGCCGGCGGCCGCGCGGGAGCTCGAAGGAGCCGCTCGGCGCCACGCCCGGGTGGCGTCTCCATCATCTCGGCTCGGCGCGCAGAGGGCAAGGGGTCGGCCGCACGCCCTCCGAGCGCCGGCGACGCCCGCGCGCGACCGGCCGGCACGTCACCGGCGGGTCCAGAACATGACCCCGTGGTCGGAGAAGGCAGGAGCGAAGCGCTCCTCGAGGTAGCCCCAGAGCAGCGGCACGCGCACACGATTGGGGACGCCGTCAATGGCGCCGAACGCGTCGGGGAAATCGACCAGTACGGCGCGCACGGAGCGGTCCCGTTCGAGCAGGGTGATGACCTCGCGCTGCGCCGCCTCGCTCTCGACGAACGGGATCTCCTGGTGGCGCATCGGGCAGCGGCGGGCGAAGAGGTAGTACAGCACCGGGTGGTTGGTGAAATCGAACCAGGTTTCGCCCGGCTGGAGCGTGGCGCCGGCGAAGCGCTCGACGGCGCCGAGCGGGGCCCGCAGGCCGGCGTCGAACAGAACGCCGCGGCACCGCGGCGTGGCGTCGATCACGACCGCGCCGGCAGGCGGCCCGCCGCCGCCGCTCGCGCGCAGCGCCGCCGCCAGGCCGAAGAGGTGGCCCAGCGGGTTGGCCAGCCAGACGAGTACCACGGCCAGCGCCACCGCCGGGGCCCGCTCGCGCTGCCGCGCCAGCAGGTACAGCGCGCCGGCGAGGAAAGCGGCCATGGCGATGCTGGCGTAGAGGTGTCGCCGCTCGGCGTAGGCGGCGCCGGCGAGCGCGATCCACAGGCCGATCAGCCAGACGCCGTCGCTCCGCGCGGCCGCGAACGGAGCCCGGGCGAGCCCGGCCGCGGTCGCCACCACGATGAGGATCCAGAGCAGCACGCAAACGCACTCCGGCTGAACCCACGACGGCAGCGACGTGGCGAGCGTCCGCAGGCAGTCGGGGCCGGCGAGCGGGCCGCTGACGTAAGCGCGGCCGGCCGGAAGCAGCTCGCGGAACGTGACACGCAGGAAGGCGCCGGCGAACCCCATCAGGGCGAAGGCGATG
>DATKFK010000004.1:0-11728 GCA_035544375.1 Thermoanaerobaculia bacterium | reverse complement strand
CGGCCGTCACGTCGAGGTCTCCATGGCCGACGCCGGCGCCGCCTTCCTCGGCTACGCCGCACAGTCCTACCTGGCCGACGGCCGCCAGCCGGCGCGCCTCGGCTCCCGCCATCCCAATCTCACGCCCTACCAGGCTTATGCCGCCGCCGACGGCTGGTTGGTGGTGGGCGCCGCCAGCGAGGATCTGTGGCGGCGGCTATGCGCGGCGATCGGCAAGCCTGAGCTGGCCGCCGATCCGCGCTTCGCCGCCAACGCCGCGCGCGTCCGCCACCGCGACGCGCTCGACGCCGTGCTGGGCGCGGTCTTCGCCACCCGGCCCGTCGCTCATTGGCTTGCAGCGCTGCGCCGCCACCGCGTGCCGGCCGCCCCGCCGGCCGATCTCGGCGCCGCCGTCGCCCAGGCTCGCGCCCGCGGCCAGGTTGCCGCGCTGCCGCCCGGCGCCTACGGCGCGCTCGAAACCATCGCCGCGCCCCTGCTCTTCGACGACCGCCGCCCGCGGCCCCAACGCTCGCCGCCCGCGCTCGGCGAGCACACCGTCGAAGTCCTCGCGCAGGCCGGCCTGCGCCCGGCCGAGATCCGCGCCCTCCTCGCCGCCGGCACCGCCTTCGCCCCCTGATTCCACCCGCGCCGGCGAAGGTCGCCGTATTTCCGGAAGTCAGCCTGCTAGGCGCTCTTGGCCTTCGGCCTGGCCTTCTTCGCGCCCTTCTCCGCGGCGCCGCCCGGATTCTCGCCGCCGGCCGCGCTGCCGTCTGCCCCCGCCGGCTCGCCCGGGTCCGCCGCCACGGCGCCAGCGCCCACCGCTCTCACGGTCTTCGAGGCGTGGCCCGAGCTGCCCGCCGTCGCCGATTTCGCCGCCTTCCCGCCCTTGGCCCCCTTGGCACCCTTGGCTCCTTTGGCGGCACGTGCGGCACGCCCTGCCTTCCCACCCTCGCCCGCCTCGCCTGCACTGCCGGCGGCCGCCGCCCGTTTGCCCCCCTTGCCGGGCTTCTTGGCCTTGCCCTTGCCGGCCTTCTCGCCCTTGGCCGCCTTCTCTCCCTTGGCCGCCTTTTCGCTCTTCGCCGCCTTCTCGCTCTTTCCCGCCTTGGCGCCCTTTCCAGGCTTGTCGCCCTTCCCGGCCTTCCGCTTGCCGGCCCTGGCCCCGCCGTCCGGCTCCACGTCCCCGTTCATCTGGCGCACCTTCTCCGCCCGGCCCTTCTTGCCCAGCGCCGGCGCCGCCGCTCCCGCGCCTTCCCCCCTGTCGCCGGTCTGCGGCATCGACACCACCACCCGCGCCACGCCGCTCCCCGGCCCGCCCGCGGCCGCGGCGCCCGCGGCGTTCGCGGCGTTCGGAGCCAGGCCGACCGCCACGGCCGCCGCCTTGATCGCGGGCTCCACCGGGTCCTTGCGCCACGCGTCCCAGTCCTCCTGCACCGCCTCGAGCATGATCTTCGCCGCGTGGTGCAGCCAATCCGCGTCGCGCGCCGCGAGGTCCACCAGCAGCGCGTGCGCCGAACGGCTGCCCAGGTGCACGTTGGCCGTCTCCCAGCCCATGGCGCGCAGCAGGCGGCTCTCCTCGCGCTCCGCGGGCAGCTCCGCCAGCTCGATGCGCGAGCAGTCGGGAGCCAGGCGGCGGACGATCCACCGCCGCCGCAGCTTGACCCAGGGATCGACGCTGCGCACCGATTGGTCGAGAATCGCCTGGTACATCACCCTGGTCGTCCCCTCGCCGCCGAACGCCCAGACCGCCGCCGATGGCGCCATCGCCTTGGCCTCGCGCGCGATCCTGCCGCCTTGCCACTCGGCCAAGGCCACGAACCGCTGCCGCCCCAGGCTCCCCAGCCCGGCCACCCGGTGGACCACCCGCCGCGGCAGATCGGGCCGCGGCAGCAGGTTCGAGAGGGCCTTGACCGCCCGCTGCGGCACCGTTCCCTTGAAGGTCTGAAGGTGGTCCAGCTTCTCCCAGAACTTCTGGGGATCGGCGAGCCGGCCGGTCGCCATCGCGCGCAGCGCCTTGGAGTGCTCGGCCAGCACGAAGGGCCTGCCGCTCGCCTCGAGCCCCTCGCGGTAGCCGTCGAGGAGCGACTCGCAGGCCTCCCTGACGGTGATCGACAGGTGGCCGTCGGCGATGGCCAGGTGGGCGCTGGTGGCGAGGCGCACCAGGTCGTGCGCGTAGGGCAGCCGGTACGTCTCGTCGAAGTCGTTGATCCCCCAGACCAGCCGCCCCTCGGCGTCGCGCCAGGTGCCGAAGTTCTCGACGTGCAGGTCGCCCACCGCCAGCACCTGCGGCGCCTGCCCCAGCTCCTTGCAGCGGTGGGGAAACAGTTGTGCCCAGCGGTAATAGGTGGCGCGCAAGAACGGAAAGACCGCGGCGGCCATCTTCTCGTGCTTGGTCGCCAAGTCTTCGGGCACGATCTCGAGGAACCCAGAAAGCCAGCGCTCGTAGTCCTGCGTCGCTTGCTGGATGGTCATGCGGGAGGAACGTTTCATGGTCGCCTCCAAAGCCTTCCGGTCTGGTCTAGCGGGAACTTAGCGTGGCCTGATTACGCCCGACAGTATATCGCGCTCTGCCCGGTCGCCGCCCGCCGGCTGCGCCCTGGCTCGCGGCCCGGCCGGAAAGGGGCGCCCCGGAGGCTCATCTTGGCGGCGCGGTTTCCCGGTCGAGCACCGCCAGCGCGCGCTGGTAGATGGCGTCCGCGTCCTCGTGGGTGTCGGCGATGGCCGTGACTCCCAGCTTGCCGAACTCGGACAACGCGCCCATCAGGTGAAACAGCACCCCCGACTCGGTGCCCAGGCTGTAGTGCAGGCGGGTCTCGGTCAGGATCTCGACCAGGTCTTCGGGCAGCAGCCCGCGGTAGCTCTCGGCATGCAGGTTGTCGGTGGCCACGTAGCACTTGGTGTGCCCGGTCGGCGACCAGAACAGGCCGCTGGCCGTGTCGAGGGAGCCGCCGGTCAGGAACTGCAACGCCAGGTACGGATGGGTGGTGCCGCCCATGCGCAGGTTGATCTCGAGCGCCGCTAGGTTGAAGCTCGCCTCCGGTTCGTCGCGCCAGGCGATGAAGTCGACGCCGAAGCGGCTCACCACCCCGTGCGCCGCCAGCACCTTGCCGATGCCGACCGCCGCCTCCTGCATCCGCATCCGGTACTCGTTGCGGGCCGGGAAGCGGCAGCCCAGGAACACCTGCTGGCTGGGGCCGCCCAGGATCTGGTCGTGGGTCGAGAGGGTCAGCACCTCGCCGTACGGGCTGATGCGCAGCTGGGTGCTCGGCGACGCCTTCTCCTTGCCGTCGATGAACTCTTCCACCACCCCGCCCATGCCGGCGAACTTGGCGAAGTAGCTGTCCGGCGTCTCGTCCGGCACCGACAGCTCGATGGCGGCCAGGGCGTCCCGCACCGCCGCCTGGCTGCACGCCTCCTCGCTCCGCCGCCGGCCCGCCGGGCTGCCGGCGCGCTTGCCGGCATAGCGGAAGATCGCGTTGCCCTCGCCCGAGAAGCTGTCGTCGAGCTTGATCACCGCCTTGCGCAACCCCGGCCGCCGCCGCCGCAGCTCGACGAGCGCCGCCTCGACGTCGGTCCGGTCGCGCAGGTTCTCCATGCCCTCGGGGAGCGCCACGCCGGCCTCGCGGAACACCTGGCGGCTCCCCGACTTGGTGCCGAGGTGCGCCAGCTGCGGGTCGCAGCCGTTGAGCGGGATGCCCAGCAGCACCGCCAGCCGGCGCTCGAGCGGCGTGGCGTTGAACACCGTCAGGTAGGCGCGCGCCTCGTCCTGGATACCGTCGCGGATGCGCTGGATCAGCCGCGGCCGCTCGAGGATCTTCTCGGTCAGCGAGCGCGGCGAGGCGTCGTAGGCGCACAGCAGCGTCAACCGCGACCGCGCGTGGCTCGCCGGGATGCCGGCGAGGAGCTGGAAGTAGTACTCGAGGATCAGCGGATGCACCGGCTGCGAGGTGACGTACACCACCCGCGCCCGCGGGTTGCGCAGCCGGATGAGCAGGAACAGCAGCCGCTCCTCGTAGAAGCTGGCGCCGGCCAGCTTCGACAGGCTGGCGCGGTCCAGGGTGAGCGAGGGCACCACCACCGAGGTGTGGGGCTCCTCGTCACGCAGCGTCAGCGTCTCCCAGACGTCGCGCAGCCGCGGCTTCAGCTGCTCGAACGCAGCCATCTCCTGCTCGAGCGTCAGCTCCGAGGAGAACGGCGGACGCGGCCTCATGCGCTCGCTGGCGCCTCTTGCCGCAGCACCTGGTCCTCGTGCAAGGCGAGAGACAGCCGCAGCGCCGCGGCTCGCCGCCGCAGCTCGCGATAGACGAAGAAGCGCAGCGGCCCCAGCAGCGTGCACTCGGAGGTGCGCTGCAGGCGGCGGTCGCTGTCCTCGTCCGGATAGGTGCGGGTGAGGATCTCGCGCCGCTCCGCCACCCACTCCTCGCTCACCTCGCCGCGCTGCAGCTTGGCTGCGAGCAGCTGCAGCTGGCGCGCCCGCTCCACCACCTCGGGATGGTGGTTGACGGCAAACACCCGCGGCATCACGCCGCCGGCGTCGCGCGCCAGCTCCAGCATGGTGAGCGCATCGCCGGGCGGCCCGCCGACCCCCAGGGCCTCGTAGCCGATGCGCAGCGCGCCCCGGGGCAGCGGCCGCGGCTCCTCGATCAGGTCGAAGAGCCGGTTGTCGAGGATGCGCAGCCTGCCGGGCCGCGCGAAGCGGCCGAACCAGGGATGGGCGGCGGCTTCGGGGGTGAGCACGTTCTCGAGCACTCCCGTGCTCTTGCCGCCCTTGCCGGGGCCGCGCAGCACCGGCCGGGCGATCCCGGTCCAGCGGCAGAGCACGCCGAAGCTGTGGCACACCGCCAGCAGCGCCGCGCCGGGGTCGTCCACGATCGCCGCGAACAGCCGGAACAGCGGCGCCTCCCAGCGCGCGTCCTCGCGCACTCCCTGGCTGCCGGGAGCCAGGCCGTCGTTGCAAGCCGGATCGAAGTGGCCGGGACCGCCGGTGCCGAGATAGATCGCGAAGCGTCCGCCGGACGGCGGCTCGGGCACCATGCCGCACCGCCGCACGTCGTAGGAGAGCACGCGCACGAACAACCCGCTGCGCGACTCCTCCCGCCGCCGCAGCGGGTCGCCCTCGAGCAGCGAGTGCACCAGCGAGTCGTGGCCCAGGTTCGGCCAGCCATGATTCATGTCCAGCACGACGACGTCCACCGCCCGCGGGTCGGGCGCCGGCACGTCCGCGTCGCGTTCCACCCGCACGTAGCGCGGCAGCTCGCCGAACGTCTCCGCCGGCGCCGGCTCGCCCGGGTCTCCTGCCGCCGCCGCCACCGCCACCACCGGCGCTTTCTCCACTTTGCCTCCGTCCCGATGCGCGCGTTGGCGCACGCTAGTGTCCCGCTCGGTTACTTCTCAGCAGCAGCCGTCCCCGCACTCGTCGTGCTCGAGCTGGACGGTCACGTGGGTGATGCCGAACCGGTCCGCCAGGGTGCCGCGGACCTCCTCGAGCGTCCTGGCGCGGGCGCTCGACTCGCCCACCACCAGGTGCGCCGACAGCGCCTCGCGGCCGCTGGTGATCGTCCAGACGTGGAGGTCGTGCACGCCGGTCACGCCGTCGACGCCGGCCAGCGCGTCGCGCACCGCCACCACGTCGAGATGCCGCGGCACGCCCTCCATCAGCACCGCCACCGCGTCGCGCAGCAGCGACCACGACGACCAGATGACCAAAAGCGCGATGACGATCGAGGCCACCGGGTCGGCCCAGCGCCAGCCCAGCCACCAGATGAGCGCGCCGGCGATGATCGTCTGCAGGCTGCCCAGGGCGTCGGTCGCCACGTGCAGCCAGGCGCCCCGGACGTTGAGGCTCTCCTCCCGTCCGGCGGCGAGCAGCTGCAAGCCGACGATGTTGAACAGCAGGCCGCCGCCGGCCACCGCCATCATCACCGGCGCGTTGACCTCGGGAGGCGCGCCCAGCCGGCGGCAGGCCTCGACGACGATGTAGATCGAGATCGCCACCAGCATGGCGCCGTTGACCAGCGCCGCCAGGATCTCGGTGCGGTGGTGGCCGTAGGTGCGGGTCGGCGTCGGCGGCCGCCGCGCGATGCGGATGGCGAATACCGAGAGGCCCAGCGCCGCCACGTCCGACAGCATGTGCCCGGCGTCGGCCAGCAACGCCAGCGACCCGGTCAGCCAGCCGCCGACCGCCTCCGCCAGCATGTAGGCGGCGGCCAGCGCCAGCGTCCACAGCAACCGCCGCTCGTGCCCCGCGCCCGGCTTCGCCGCGCCGCCGTGCGCATGCCCAAGACCGTGAGCATGCGCATGAGCATGAGCGTGGGCATGGCCGTGACCATGCGCTTGTTCCGTGCGTCCCATGACCACCATAGATTAGCAGGGCCGACGGCCCGCCGCGCCCCTTGCGCTCCCGCCGCTCCCCACCGGCTTCCCGCCGCTCAGCGCCGCGGCCGCAGCCGGGTCTGCCGGTCCCCCCACAGGATGCTCAGCACCAGGCAGATGCCGCCGGCGGCGGCGCCCAGGAAGCAGATCATCGCCAGCCCCGGGTAGCCGAGGATCTGGAACGACGTCGAGACCCGCATGAGCAGGGCCGCGCCGAGGATCATCGCCGCCAGCACCACCCCGATCGCGATGCGGTTGGCGATCTTCTGCGCGCCCTCCATCAGCAGCCGCTCGTCGATCGACTTGACCTGGATCGACAGCTCGTTGTTGGCCACCCGGTCGAGGATGCGGTTCGCCCGCGCCGGCAGCCGCTCCACGAACTCCTTGAGCTCGTGCAGGCTGGCCAGGACGCTGCCGGGCGTGGTGCTCTGCCGCAGCCGCTGGCTGCTCACCTCCGCGGCATGGCGGCGGACCGCCTCGTTGGGGTCGAAGCCAGGGTCGAGGCAGCGGGCGATCTCGTCGAGCTGCAACAGGGTCTTGCCGAGCAGCGCCAGCTCCGGCGGCAACCGGATGCCTGCCTCGGCGCCCTCGCGCGACACCGCCAGCATCAGCCGCCCGATGGCGATGTCCTGCAGCTTGGCGCCGCGGTGCTCCGCCACCAGGCCGGCGACCGCCTGCCTGAGCTTCTGTGGGTTGAATTCCGGCAGCTTCTCGCCGATGGCGGCGGCGATTGCCGCCGCCGCCTCGCCGCGCCCGTCGCTCAGCGCCAGCACCAACCGCAGCAGCCGCTCCTGCAACTCGGGCCCCAGGTGGCCCACCATGCCCAGGTCGAGCAGCGCCAGGCGGCCGTCGTCGGTCAGGAAGACGTTGCCCGGGTGCGGGTCGGCGTGGAAGAAGCCCGCCACCAGCACCTGGTGGAGGTAGGCGCTGAACAGCTCCTCGGCGAGCGCGGCGCCGTCCATGTCCAGCCGCGCCAGCGGTCCGATGCTGGTGATCTTGCGGCCGCTGACGTAGTCCATGGTGAGCACGCGCGCGGTGGTGAGGTCCTCCACCGGCCGCGGCACCAAGAGCAGCTTCCAGCCGGCCAGCAGCTCGCCCATGCGCGTCAGGTTGTCCGCCTCGAGCCGGTAGTCGAGCTCGCGGGCCAGCGTCTTGCGGAACTCCTTGATCAGGCCGGAGAGGTGGAAGCGGCGGCCGACCTCGGTGTGCGCGTCGAGCAGCCCCGCCGCCTCCTGCATCGCCGCCAGGTCCGCGACGATGGTGTCGAGGATCTGCGGGCGCTGCACCTTGACCGCCACGTGGCGCCCGTCGCGCAGCACGGCGCGGTGCACCTGGCCGAGCGATGCCGCGGCCATCGGCGCCGTCTCGAGCTCGGAAAACACCTTCGACAGCCGCACCGCGAGCTCCGCCTCGACGATGCGCCGCACGTCCTCGAACGCGAAGGGCTCCACGCGGTCCTGCAGCCGCGCCAGCGCCGCGAGGTAGGGGACCGGCAGCAGGTCGGCGCGTGCCGCCAGCAGCTGGCCGAGCTTGATGAAGGTCGGCCCCAGGGCCTCGAGGTCGGCCGCCAGCGCCGTGCCGGCGGCGGCCGCGTCGGGCTCGTCGGCGCCGATCTCGCCCAGCCCCGCGAAATCCGCGCCCACCTCCTCGGAGGCGCCGAACCGGCCGTACCTGAGCACCAGCCGGACGATGTCCATGTAGCGCTTCAGGTGAGCAGGACGCAAAGAAATCGTCATCAGGCAGCAGCCGCCTCCAAGCCCCCGCAGAGAGCAATAAACATGCCGTGGCTCTCGCGGGACGGCCGGCGCCGCCCGTGGGCGCGGCGCTTGCATCGTCTCCCCCGCGGCGCCCGGGCAGGCCGCCGCCCAGCGACAGGGCTCATGCCATCCGACCCCATCCCGACGTACGCGCCGATCCGCGACTACGCGCTGATCGGCGACTGCCGCACCGCGGCCCTGGTGTCGCGCTGGGGATCGGTCGACTTCCTCTGCCTGCCGCGTTTCGACAGCCCGTCCGTGTTCGCGGCGCTGCTCGACGCGCGCCGCGGCGGCCGCTTCTCCGTCCGTCCCGCGGGGGAGTTCCGGGCCCGCCGCCGCTACATCGACAGCACCAATGTGCTCGAGACCACCTTCGAGGCCAGCGGCGGCGTGCTGCGTCTGACCGACGTGATGAGCGTCGCCGGCGAGGACGAGCGCCGCGGCGAGCTCCTGCCCGAGCACGAGCTGCTGCGCTGCCTCGAATGCGTCGCCGGCGAGGTCGAGGTCGAGGTGGCGTGCGATCCGCGCCCACGCTGGGCCGCGGCCGAGCCGGCGCTCCGCGACCGCGGCGCGCTCGGCTTCACCTGGGACTTCGATGGCCAGCTGCTGGCGCTGCGCAGCGAGGTGCCCATCGCGCACCCCGCGCGCGGCCGGCAGGCGCCGCCGGGCGCCGGGCATCCGGGAGGCGAAGGCGTCCGCGGCCGCGAGACCCTGCGGGCCGGCGACCGCCGCTTCCTGTCCCTCGCCAGCGCCACCGCGGAGCCCGGCATCTTCCTGCCGCTGGGCGACGCCGCCGCGCGCCGCCTCGAGCGTTCGCTGCGCTGGTGGCGGGGGTGGGTCGCCGGCTGCTCGTACGCCGGTCCAGGCCGCGAAGCGGTGGTGCGCAGCCTGCTGGCGCTGAAGCTGCTCACCTACTCGCCTTCGGGCGCGGTGATCGCCGCACCCACCACCTCGCTGCCCGAGGAGATCGGCGGCAGCCGCAACTGGGATTACCGCTACTGCTGGCTGCGCGACGCCTCCTGGACCCTCGCCGCCTTCTTCGATCTCGGCTTCCGCGACGAGGGCCAGGCCTTCTTTTCCTGGCTGCTCTACGCCACCCGCATGCGCACCGCGGTACCCGCCGGCCACCGCTGGACGCCGCGCCTGCGTATCCTCAACGTCCTCTACGACGTCCACGGGGAGGTCCGCCTGCGGGAGCGGCAGCTGCCCTGGCTGGAAGGCTACGCCGGCTCGCGCCCGGTGCGGGTCGGCAACGGCGCCCGCGGCCAGCTGCAGCTCGACATCTTCGGCGAGGTGGTGCAGGCTGCCAGCGAATACGTCGAGCGCGGCGGCACCCTCGACGCCTCGGAGGGTCGGCTGCTGCGCCAGCTCGGCGAGACGGTCAGCCGCCTCTGGCGCGAGCCCGACGAAGGGATCTGGGAGAAGCGCTCCGGGCGCAGCCACCACACGTACTCCAAGGCGATGTGCTGGGTGGCCCTCGACAAGCTGCTGCTCCTCGACGAGCGCGGCGCGATCGCGCTGCCCGCAGCGGCGGTCCGCCGCTTCCGCGGCGAGCGCGACGCGCTGCGGCACGCCGTCGAGACCGAGGGCTTCAACCCGCGGCTGGGGAGCTACGTCGACGTCCTCGGCGGCGAGGATCTCGACGCCAGCCTGCTGCTGCTCGGCCTTCGGGGCTGGGACGACCCGGCGCGGTCGCCGCGGCTCGCCGCCACCCTGGCGGCGGTACGCGGCAGCCTCGAGAGCAACGGCCTCCTCTACCGCTACCGGCCGGGGGCCGACGGGATCCCCGGCGGCGAGGCCGCCTTCGGCATCTGCAACTTCTGGCTGGCCGAGTTCCTGGCGCGCGCCGGCCGCCTCGAGGAGGCGATGGCACAGTTCGAGCGCGTTCTCGGCTACGCCAACGACCTGGGCCTCTTTGGCGAGGAGATCGAGCCGCGGACCGGAGCGGCCCTGGGCAACTTCCCGCAGGCGTTCACCCACGTCGGGCTGATCTCGGCGGCCCTCGCCATCACCGCCGCCTGCGGCGGCCCCCGGCGTCCCGGCTCGGCGGCCGCCGCCGGCACCGCCACCGGCGGCGCCGAGGACGTCAAAGGCAAGGGAGGAGCCGGGGCGGGCGGGCCTTCCGGCACCGCCGGCACCGCTGGCACTGCTGGCACTGCTGGCACCACCGGCGCCACTGGCGCCGCTGGGAGCCAGGGAGTGCGCCGGTGAATCTCGGCAGCATCCTGCTGTGGGGCTGGCTGGCCACCATGGTGCTCACCACCTGCCTCGCCGCCAGCCAGGGGCTCGGCATGTCGCGCATGTCGCTGCCGCTGATCCTGGGCGCCGCCCTGACCGGCGACCGCCAGCGCGCCAACGTCTACGGCTTCGTCTTGCACATCGTGAACGGCTGGCTGTTCGCCCTGCTCTATGCCCTCGTCTTCGAGAGTTGGCGCCGCGCCACCTGGTGGCTGGGCGCCATTCTCGGACTGGCACAGGCGCTCTTCATCCTGGCGGCGGTGATGCCGCTGCTGCCGTACGTGCACCGCCGGATGGCGACCGAAGAGCTCGGCCCCAATCCGACCCGGCAGCTCGAGCCCCCCGGGTTCATGGCTCTCAACTATGGCCGCCACACTCCGGTCGCCACGGTGCTCGCACACCTGCTGTACGGCGCGATCCTCGGCGCCTTCTACTCGCTCACCCCGCGGTAGTACGCCGCCCCGTCGAGCGCGGGCGGCGCTCCCCGGTCAGCGGCTGCCGGTCTTGCCGGTCTTGGCTTTTCCGGCCTTGGCCCCCGCCCCCGAGGCCTTGTCGGGCTTGACATCGACCGTGGCGGCGGTCATGCGGTACTCGATCGTCACCTTGGCGCCAACCTTGAGGTCACCCGTCACCTTGGTGGCGGCGTCGCGGCCGATCTCCCAGCGGTCCTTGCCCTTCTGCACCACGATCGTGTCGCTGGTGAGCTCGAGCACCGGCCCTGTCACCTGATAGGTCTTCGGCGCGGCGGCGTGGGCGGGAGCAACGAGCGTGATGGCGGCGAGCGCCGCCACGGTCAAACCAGCAACCAGTCTCCTCAACATGGCATCCTCCTTTTCGATCCGTTTCCAGGTGATTTCGTCTCAGGCTGGAGGTCCCGGAACGGCCCGGCCCTCGATCCAATCGAGCCCCTGCCGCAACAGCTGCTGCTCGAGCGACCCGCTCGGCGTCAGGTGATCCACCACCGCCGGCAGCACGGCGGCAAGCGCCGACGCCGACGCTGCCGGCGGCAGGCCCAACCGCTGCGCCGCCTGCGCCAGCTGCTGGGCCCCCAGCACCGATTGCAGCTGCGGGCCGGAGATCGGCAGGTTGTCGCCGGGCCCGAGCCACGAGCCGAGCACGTGACCCAGGCCCTGGCGCTCGAACGCCTGCGCCAGCTCGGCGAGACCGCCCGCGCCGCCGCCGGCGCCGGTCAGCAGCCCGACGGCCTCTCGCACCAGGGGGCCGCTCATCGCCGGCGCGACCGGGGCGGCGGGTGCGGCCGCGCCGACACCCTCGGCGGTCTGCCGCACCTTGACGACCTCGTCCCAGAATCCCATGGCCGCCTCTTCGCTTCTTCCGCCTCCGGGCAGCAGGCTAGCGCACTAGCCGGAGCTCTTCTTGGGCCC
>DATKFK010000003.1:0-2438 GCA_035544375.1 Thermoanaerobaculia bacterium | reverse complement strand
AGAGGCGACGGCCTGGTACGAGGCGTTCGCGGGCGGTGTCGCCTCGCGGCTGGCCGAGCTGCCCATCCAGTACGCGGACTGTGCGGCGTGGCAGCGGCGGTGGTTGCAGGGCGAGGTGCTGGCGGGCCTGCTCGCCTACTGGCGCCAGCGGTTGTCCGGGCTGCCGGCGGTCCTGGAGCTGCCGGTCGACCGTCCGCGCCGGCCGCTGCCCGGGACGCGGGCGGGATGGCGGCGACTGTCGGTCGCGCCGGAGGTCCTTCTGGCGCTGCGCCGGTTGGGGCGCAGGGAGGGAGCGACGCTGTTCATGACGATGCTGGCGTCGTTCGAGGCCCTGCTCGGGCGCTGGAGCGGCCAGCGGGATCTGGCGGTGGGGACGCCGGTGGCGGGCCGCGGTCAGCTGGAGCTGGAGGCGCTGGTCGGGTGCTTCGTCAACACCCTGGTGCTGCGCGGCGAGTTGGGGGGAGATCCGAGCTTCCGCGAGCTGGTGGGGAGGGTGCGAGAGGGATTGCTGGGAGCCTATGCGCACCAGGAGCTGCCCTTCGAGCGGCTGGTGGAGGAGTTGAAGGTGGACCGGAGCCTGGTCCATTCGCCGCTGTTCCAGGTGATGTTCGTGCTCAACCCGCCGGTGGCGCCGGAGACGGTTGGCGGCGGCCTGCGCTGGCGGTCGGTGGTCTCCGGGGCGGGGACGGCGCAGTTCGACCTGACACTGTCGCTCGCCGAGCAGGGGGACGGCCTGGTGGGCACGCTGGAGTATCGCGCGGAGCTGTTCGATGCGGCGACGATCGAGCGCCTGGCGGGCCAATTCGCGGTGTTGGCGGCGGCGGTCGCGGGCGACTGCCGGGCCGCGCTCGAGCGCCGTCTCTCCGTGCTGCCTCTACTCACGGCCGCGGAGGCGATGCAGCTCGCGGGCGAATGGAACGACACCGCGGTGGCGGGCGAGCACGCCATGCTGGTCCATGAAGCGTTCATGGCGCAGGCGGCGCTCCGCCCGGGCGCGCCGGCGGTCGTTTCGCCCCACGGACGCCTCACCTACGGCGCGCTCGACCGGCGCTCGAATCGTCTGGCCCGCCGCCTGCGCGCGCTGGGTGTGGGGCCGGAGGTGGTGGTCGCGATCTGCGCGGAGCGCACGCTGGCACGGGTGGTGGGCGTCGTCGCCGTGCTCAAGGCGGGCGGCGCCTACCTTTCGCTCGACCCGAGTCACCCCCCGGAGCGCCTGTCGTTCCAGCTCGAGGACTCGGGCGCCGCGGTGCTGCTCCGCGAGGGGGTGCAGCCGCTGCTGGCGTCGGAGATCGAAGCGCGGGTGGTCTCGATCGACCTCGGCGAGGCGGCGGCGGACGAGACCGACGCCCCCCCGCCGGAGCGGCGGGTGCGGCCGGAGAATCTGGCTTATGTCATCTACACCTCGGGATCGACGGGCCGGCCGAAAGGGGTGGCGATCCCCCACGCCGGTTTGACCAACCTGGTGCTCTGGCATCAGCGGCAGTACGCGGTGGGTCCCGAGGACCGCGGCACGCTGCTGGCGAGCCCTGCCTTCGACGCCTCGGTATGGGAGCTGTGGCCGTATCTCGCCGCCGGCGGGTGCGTGCACATCCCGGACGAGGAGACGCGGCTGTCGCCAGCGGCGATGGTCCGCTGGTGGAGCGCCGAAGGGATCACGCACTCCTTCCTGATGACGGTGCTGGCGGAACGGCTGCTGGAGGAGGGACCTCCGGCCGAGCTGCCTCTCTGCTTGCGCGCGCTGCTGGTGGGCGGTGACCGCCTGCACCGCGGTCCGTCGGCTTCGGGTCTGCGGCTGGTGAACCACTACGGACCTTCCGAGTACAGCGTGGTGGCGACGGCGGGTCCGGTGCCTGCGGCTACGGCCGGGGTGCCGGCGATCGGGCGTCCCATCGCCAATACCAGGCTGGTGGTCGCCGACGCCGCGGGGCAGGCAGTCCCGATTGGCGTGCCGGGTGAGCTGTGGGTGGGAGGCGCGGGGCTCGCGCGGGGCTATCTCCACCGTCCCGACCTCACGGCGGAACGTTTCGTGCCGGATCCCGCCAGCGGCGTCTGGAGCGAGCCCGGGGCGCGGCTCTACCGTACCGGCGACCTGGTGCGCTGGCTGGCCGACGGGCGCCTCGACTTCCTTGGCCGGATCGATCACCAGGTCAAGCTGCGCGGCCTCCGGATCGAGCTCGGCGAGATCGAGTCGGTGCTCGCGCTGCACCCCGCGGTGCGCGAGGCGGCGGTGCTCCTCCGCGAGCTGCGGGCCGGCGACCCGGCGCTCGTCGCCTATGTTGCCGCCAGCGGCGAGCCGGTCCCCGCCGCCGAGGAATTGCGCACCTTCCTTCGCCGGCGGCTGCCCGAGTTCATGGTTCCTGCAAGCTTCGTCTTCCTCGATCTGCTGCCGACGACCCCCAATGGCAAGGTCGACCGTGAAGCGTTGCTCGAGATCTCGG
>DATKFK010000002.1:0-7674 GCA_035544375.1 Thermoanaerobaculia bacterium | reverse complement strand
CTGGGCGTCTGTCTGGTTGTGCCGGGTGGGGCTGCCGCTTCAAAACGAGATTTCGCTGAGGTGGTCATCGTCATCTCCTTTGCCGTGGTGGCGGAAGTCCTGCTGCAATGAAGAAGACAACGCCGCAGCTGTAGCTATCCCCTCATTTCGTCCCTGGAGAGCCGTAGGGAGCGAAACGACGAGCTTCGAGGTGCGACCGCCCGCTGGGTGAGCCCCGCTGCCTCGCGCGCCCCGCGGAGGTCCGGCTTCGGCAGCCAACCAGGCGCTGGCCGCGGGCCATGGGAGAGAGAGCCATCCACCCGGGTGTGGCCGCCTCGCCGCAAAACCGAGCCGCTCAGCCGAGGACGCTTCCTCGACCTCGTCGCGAGGGTGGCTCGCACCACGGCGTCGCAGCGCGCTCACCTCCCCCCAGCTGTTCTGTCCTGGCCCCGCCGCAGGTCAGCCTTCAGCACCACTCAACCTCATGGCCGAGCCCCGGAGGTGAAGCACCTTCCAACGAGAGCGCGGTCGGCGTCCTTCACCTTCTCCCTTGGCCTCCCGCCAAAGCTCTCCTAAACACCCTCTAGGCGCACACCGATGCCACCCGCCGAGGGTGCCGGCCTTTCCGCCCAGAGGCCGCTTCTCGCAGTCGAGAGCCGACAGCCTTGCCGTGAGTGGACGACACGGCGAACGCGATCGTCGCCGCCTGCTTCTCGAGCCCGCCCGCCGGCTATCCCGGTTCCTGCGCATCCGGACGATCCCGGGGCTTTCCTCGAGGCGCCAGCGCCCGCCGGCCGCATCGGGCAGGGCCAAGGGCGGTTGCCGCGGCTGCGCCCCGGCGCTGACCGGCAACTGATCGCCCTGTCGGACGACGAGACGAGCATGCGCACCCGGGTGGGAGTTCCCGCTTCGAGATCTGGCTGCCGCCGTGAGTGCCGCCGGGCTAAGAACAAGGACGAGAGTGATGAATTAAAGGTGCGCGCGGCCAATGATCATGGGACTTGTACTCCTCTGAGCTCTGCCGGGATCACTCATGGAATGTTGTGAAGTCCAGGATGTTTCGGTTCACTCCGGCAGGGCTTTGGTAGGAATGCGTTTGATCAAGCCATGTGTCGGTTACGGTGATCGTAAACGGTAGATTCGTGCCGCTCGACGCAAAGAACCAATAATGGGAGTCCAAGGACACGGCGTTGATCATCTTGATCGTGAGGTCAACGCCCTCCGCGCTGAAGAACCAAAAGTATCCTGAACCGTCGCCCAACTGGACAGCGCTGGCAGCCTTGGAACCTGAAAGCGGCGTGATCCAGTCGACGCTTACCGTGAAGCGACCCTGGAGGAGAGACAGCCTGGTGGATGGAGCCTCCACGAAGATGGGCCGCGAGTCCGTCAAGTGGCCATTGGTCATCACGACCAAGGTGTAGCTGCCTGGCGCCAGCGGGGCCACAAAGAGCTCTATGACGAGGAAGGGATCGGGCGGCGGGGGGGCCTTGCAGCCCGGGGGGCCTTGGCCGAGGGTTATGAGGATCATGTCTCCTTGTTGCGCAATAGCAGATCCGCATGAGTCTCCGGGCCTCGCGACCAAGATCCTGACCTCGTCGGCGCTTGTCGGCAGCGCTGGGCTGACTCCAAGAACTTGCTGGGCATCGCCCGATGCTGCCGCCAGGAGGAGGGCGAGGACGAAAGCAGCTCCTACCGGAAAATTACGTACCGTCATGCAGCACTTCCCCCTATACAGCCAAGTTTAGGCACCCTCACCGCAGCCATCGGCCACACCGCGCTCTTCCGCGATGGCGCTGATCTTCGCCGCCGGGGAGAGACTCTGGGGCGGCAGAAGGTGCGGCACAGATCACTACAGCGTCAGAGCAATGTCAGCCCTCGTGCCGACACAGCACTATTGGACCTCGATCTGGCCTGTCGCCCGAATGGACTCGTATTTCGCCGCCAGGGCGGCGATACCTCGCTTGCGCGCGGCGGCTTTCCCCATTTCGTCGATCTCCACCACGCTAGGATCGTTGGTTTCATAGGAAACGCCGCACTTCGGTCCTGTCAGTGATATGACAGTTCCATCGGGGAGCCTGGCGGTCACGGCTGCAACGAAGGTCTCGTCGATGCCTACCGTGCTCGGGAGTTGGAGAATGAGCTCGTCCAGGAGCTTGACAGAGACGAACTCGAAGTACACCCTGCCGTCTAGCGTCGGACTAACGCTAAAGACCCGCTGCGGACGCCCCTGCACGACAGAAACCAGGTGGTCGACGATCGGTCGCTTGCCGCCCACCTCGATTTCATCACCGTATGGCATCTTGTCGCCGCCTGGTCGTCCAGCTTCTTCCGGCTCGGTTCGTACGCCCTCGTCCCGCAAGACGGTCGCGAGATTTCGCAACATCTTAGTCTTTTCTCTCAATCCTCCCAGCACAAAAAAATACGCCGCAGCGCGCGTCATGGTCCGGACCTTGCCGAGGTCGACCGGCGCATCGTACGCGGGGTCTTTCGGGTAGAGGACGATGCGGCCATCGATCGCGGCGAACCTGTAGCCGGGTGCCTGCCGAACGACCTCGTCGAGGAGATCTCGCAGGCTGGTGGCGGTGCCGGCGTTCAACGATACCTGCTCGTCGCCGGTGGCGGTCGAGACGAAGCACAATGGAATCCCGCTACGCTGCAAGAGGGGGACGATCGTGCCAGCCACCGTGCCCGCAACCTCGCCGGCCGGAGGATGTCTCGCCAAGACCCAGTCGATGGCAGGGCCATTCCATTCGCAGCCAGGTGGCTTCGCGCCTGAAGGGGCGGCGAGGCTGCCGGGCGGCAACGCCAAGGCCAGAAGCGCCAAGAGGAAAAGAGCGCCCAGACCTCGCTTGGCTGACGGCAATGCCGCGCACGCTGGCTGCCCCTTGATACCAGAACGAGCGCCCATAATCACGCTCCTCACGAGTCACCTCGCCGACACTCGGTAAACCGACACCGCCGCGAGCCGTCCGTGCCGCCCCGCCAACGGCGGGAGCCGGCGGCCAGCTGGCCGCCCGGGGACCGGTTGCGCCCGTCCGGGGATCGGGGCTCAGGTCACGCGGATGGATGGCTGGGCCAGCCGGGGGCGGGGGCCTGACAGCCTTGGTCGTGGCCATGCCGGTCGCGGCCCTCTGTGGGTCGGCGAAGTCTCGTCCGGGTTCTTCTTCAATAGCCTAGTTCCCTAAAGCGGCACGCGCGTGACAGAACCGGCGTGACAACCTGCAACCGCCTCCACCATCCGACTTGGCGACCGGACCACCGCGGCCGACTGCTGGATCTCGATCTGCAGTGCCAACTCCTGCGCGTCTCGAGTGAGCTCCCGGCAGGCTTCGGACGGCCGTCGCCTCCGCCGAGCGCTGGCGGCGCCGGCGACCGGCGTTGCCCTCCTGGTGGCCGGCAGCCACCCCCACCCGCCACCCGTCGCGGGCGCCCCTCGCGTCGGACCGCTCCCGCCGACGGAGATTGCCATGCCCCGCCAGCCTCGCGGGCCAGGCGACCCGCCTCCTCGACTCCGCCGACCGGCAGAGAGGCCGCGACCGACATGGCCCCGACCCAGGCTGTCAGGCCCCCCGCCCCGGCGCGCCCCCAGCACAACCATCCGCGAGAGCTGAGCCCGATCCCGGACGGGCGCAACCGGTCCCGGGCGGCAAGCGGCCGCCGCCGCCGATCCATCGGGCGCGGGGCAGTCCGGGAGTAGATCCTCGGCGAGGGCGGCCTCTCCCGCCGGCGTCGTAGACGGCGGAGGCTCGACGTCACCAAGCTCGCCGGCGCGCCAGCAGATCAGGTCCTTGTCCGTCTCGTACGGGCCGCGCCGAAGCTCGCCCCAGCGAGGTTCGCCTCCCCAGTACAACGTCGTCGTAATCGACTACGCAACGGGCAGGGTGAAGAGCTATCACAACCCGGCTGGCACTCTCGCCAGCGTCGACGACACGAGAGCGTTCTAAAATTCCCCGCCCTGCCCTCTCGCGCGTCGCTACCAGCCATTCCGTGGCGCGGTGATCCTCACCAGCGTCGGCATCTCCACCTCGATCCGTTGCTGTTTCAACGGGCCGAATCGCCGTTCGAGCGTGTAGACGAACCGCGTGACGAACGTCTTGTTGACGTCAGGCGAGAACGTCCACGTCTCGATGTTGGCGACCGCGGCTACCGCCAAGGCGCGGTCACCGGCAAGGACCCGCGTGGCCACCACCTTCCCTTCCTTCACGGTCACCTCGACTTCGACCTCGCCCTCGATCCCGGCGAGCCGTGCCGAGTATGGATAGATGGGGAAGTCCGCACTCCGGAAGGTCAGCTCGCGCTCCGCCAAGTCCGCGGGAGAGGAAGGCGGGCTCCAGGGCGTCGCCGCCGGCACTCGCGCCGCGGCTACGACCCGGCTGACGAGCAGCTGCGTTCGATAGTGGTTCTGGTGCCCATAGCGGGTGCCACGCATGCGGTCGCCTGCCGACCATTTATCGGGCAGCTTGGGAGTGTCTGGCTCGAGCGGGGGCGGACCGAAGAGCGTGCCCGAGAAGGTTACATAGGCTCGGTCATCTTTCTCGAGTATCTTGTCCAGCACTGTCGTATCGGCGTCTTTCGCAAATTCGATCCATGTCAAGGGCTGCACATCCTCATCGCACCGCAGCTGCTGCGGGTCGTAAAGAATCGCGGCCTCGTAGCCAACACGGTACACTCCGGAGACCACGATCGTCCGCTCCTGGCCGCGATCGACGCTGGCGAGCGCGATGCACAGCGAGGTTGGCGCCTGTAGATCTGACGGCACTTGCGGCGCCACTCCTGCACCGGCTGGGAGCACCGCATTGCCCAGCAGGCTGGCGGCAAGCGCGAGATAACGGGTCATTTGGGCCAATTAAGGTCCATCCTGTCCCCAGGGCGCTGCGGGGTGACATTGTAGATCCCGGCCGGATCAGCCAGGATCCGTCGGATCGCCGCCGCCACCTCGGCCGGTGTGTGATTGACCGCGCCCAGCTGACACCCCTTGCAATCACCAAATGGCGCGGTCTGCTGGTTGCGTGCGTACACCCTGTCGGTCGCCTGGTTTGCTGCGAACTCATCGTCGTAGCCAGTAGGGTTCTTGGAAATATCATATGTCGACTTGTTTATATCCCACGATGCCGCCCACTTTTCCCAATGCAAGACGTGGACTCCCTCGTGCGCCACCAGCGCCTCGAGATCTACCCCCTTCGTACCCGGCGTGATCCGGACCTTTACCTTTTTCACCATTGCCGTAGCTTGCTCGTTCGCTTCAATGTGGCCCTTCGTATCTCCAGCCCCCTTTGGCGGCTTTTCGAAACTCACCGTGACGCCATTGTCCTGGCCCGGCTCGCCGTATGCCGCCGCCGCCGCCTTCGTCGCCGGATCCTTCAGGCTCTCCTGCCTTGCTTTCTCGAACTCGTGGCACGCGGCCGTGTCGCTGCACAGGTATTTGCCGGTCGGATCCGTGAAGCGCAACGGATTGCCGGCCGCGTACGAGTAGCGGTTCCATGTCTGCGGCGCGGCCGCGGAGCCGGCGTGGGGATCGGCGCTCAGGAACCTGCCAAAGATCGGCCGGTAGTAGCGCGCGTGCATGTAGGCGGCGTCGTCCTGCGTCGAGGTATTGTCACCCGCCGCGGTGAGCACTCCCAGGTCCCATTCCTGCCCGGCAAACTTCATGCGCTCGCTGCCGCTCCCGGTCAGCGGAGTCGCCTCGTCGCCGTACGGCCAGAAGTCATGGTATCGGACGATGCTTCTGCTCCCGTCCGTCTCGAGCCGCACGCTTCCCAGGTGATCGACGTCGAAGTGCATCACCGTGCCGTTCGAGAGGGCCGCGCCCAGCAGCTCGCCCTCCCGGTACGCGTAGTCCTCCCAGGTGTAGGTCGAGCCCACCTTGGTGAAGGCGCTCAGCACCTTCTCATCCTGGCCGCGCAGCATGTAGTTGTCAAGGCGCGACGGCGCCGTCCGGTACGACCATACCCGCTCTCCGGCCGCGTCGTAGATGTGGGTCCACATCTCGGTGCCGGTGTTGACCGAGGTCATCTGGCCGAACACGTCCCACGTGTACTGTGTCCCCTGCACCAGGGGAAACAGCGTCACCTCGCCCGCCGCGTCGTACTGTGCTCCGGTCAGGTGATTGGTGGCGGGATCGGCGCTGAAGAAGACGGTGGTGGCGCTCCCCGGGGTCGCGCCCCGCGCCACGCTGATCAGGTTGCCGTAGGCGTCGTAGGCGAAGCCCGCGTAGGGCTGCGTCACGGCCGCGGGCACCGTCGCCGCGACGACGCGCGAGTCCGCGTCGTAGGCGAAGCTCTTGCCCCCGATCGCCTTGATGTTGCCGGCGGTGTCATAGGAGTACGACTCCTGCGGCCACGGCATCCTGTTGCCAGGGGCGGGCGCATCCACCCGCATCGATCCGGGACGCACCATCCCGTTCGGGTCCTCCGTCTCGGTGAAAACGACCTGGTTGGCATGCGTGATCCCGAGGAGGGTTCCATTGTCGTTGTAGGTGATCGGATTGGCGAAGCCGGACACGCTGGTGGGCCTGCCGTAGGAGTAGATCGTGGTCACCTGGCGGGCCGGGGCCTGGCACAGATTGGTACAGCTGGGATAGTTCACCTGCGTGATCCTGCCGGCGCCGTCGTAGACATAGGACTGCGTCCAGCTCTCGAGCTGCGAGGCGCCTTGCAGCAGGGACGTCGCCTCGCTCGCGAGCCTGCCGGTCGTCGCGTCGTACTGGTATTGCTGGCGCACCTCCGTCGAGCTGCAACTCGAGCCCATGCGGAAGTTGAAGGCCTGGGCCTCCATGAGCTTGCCCGTGTCCGTCCCGGTGGTGCCGTAGGTGAACTGCCTGAGCAGGGTCCCCTGGGGTGACATGACGCCCAGGAGGCGGCCCGCCTCATCGATCTGCATCAGGAGATTCCCAGTCGGCGTCTGTTTCTGAATCAGGATACCCCTGACCTCGTGCTGATAGATCGTCGTGCCGCTTTCCTTGTTGGTTTCCGAGACGAGGAAGCCGCGCCCGTCGTAAACGAAGCTGCGTCCACTTTTCTCGCCGTCGGTTATCACCGTCTTCAGCCTGCCGCCGACGTCGTAGCGGTAGCGGGTCCAGACGCCGCTCGGGTCCTGGATGCGCTGCAGCCGCCCCAGGCCGTCGTACTCCTCCCGCGTGTTGTAGGCGTACTCCCTGGTGCCGTCCCAGACCGCCTGCGTCCGGACGATGGAGGTGATGCCCTGGTAGCCCAGATAGCTCGTCTTCTTGTCCGCCGTCACGATCCTCTGCGGCCGGCCGAAGGGGTCGTAGTCGAGGTAGCTCGTCCCCAGGGTGCCAGGATTCTGGGAGGGTTCGCTCTCGAAGGTCTTCCATCCCATCGCGTTGAGCGTCACCAGGGAGGTGATCGACGTCCCATAGGGCATCCGCACCGAGTGCGCGATGCTCCTGCCCAGGCCGTCGAGCTGCCAGCTCTCCTCCTCGAGGCCTCCTCCCACCACGAGATCGATCGCGGGTGGCGACGCATCGCTCAACGTGTAGGTGACGTAAGCCGCCGCCGCCCCCTGCGGCGCCACCGTCAGCGCGCGCCCCATCGAGTCGTAGGTGAACGCGGTCGGATGGCCCGCCGAGTCGCGCGAAGTGCTGACGAGCCCGCTGCTCGCATCGATGTCGTCGTCGAGGACCTTGAGCGTGCTCTTGCCGCCGTAGAGGTCCGTCACCTGCAACGTCGTCGAGCT
>DATKFK010000001.1:0-6183 GCA_035544375.1 Thermoanaerobaculia bacterium | reverse complement strand
CCCCTCGAGCTCGAGCTCCAGCCAGTGGGCGCCCGTGGGCAGGACGTTGTGGTAGAGATAGGGCTCCGCGTTGGCGTTGGTGACGAACAGGTCCATCCGGCCGTCGTTGTCGAAGTCGGCAACGACGATGCCGCGCCCGTCGCGCACCGAGTCCAGCCCGTGCCGCGCCGCCTGGTCGCGGAACAGCTGTCCACCCTCGTTGTGGTAGAGCTTCTTCTTCTCGTAGCCCGAGAGGCTCTTGTTGCCCATGGGCGGCCAGTTGCGCGCGTCGGCCAGGTCCACGCCCGGGCGCACGATCATCGCGAAGATGTCGGTCACGTAGCTCTGCGGCCCCGCCGACACCCAGCCGTTCACCACGTACAGGTCGAGCCAGCCGTCGTTGTCGTAGTCGAAGAACTTCCCGCCCCATCCCCAGCCGGTCTCCCAGGTGCCGGTCTCCCGCGCCACGTCGGTGAACGTCAGGTTGCCGTTGTTGTGCCACAGGAAGTTGCCTTCACGCATGTAGTCGTCGGTGATGTTGGTGACGAAGATGTCGAGCCAGCCGTCGTTGTCGTAATCGCCCCACTCGGCGTTCATTCCCTTCTTGGTGTCGAAGCCGATCGCCGTGGCGGTGCGGTCCGAGAAGGTGCCGTCGCGGTTGTTGACGAAGAAGTAGTCGGTCCCGAAGTCGCAGGCGACGTAGACGTCGTCCCAGCCGTCGTTGTTGGCGTCGCCGTGACCGATGTCCAGCGTCCAGCCGCTGATCCCCGCCATGCCCACCTTGGCGGTGACGTCCGTGAAGGTGCCGTCGCCGTTGTTGTGATAGACGGTGACGCCGCCGCCGTTCTTGGCGGTCTCGAAGCTCTCGGGGAAGAAGCGCGACGTGCCGGGATGGAAGAGGTTGACCGGCTGGAAGTAGTTGCCGACGAAGAGGTCCAGGTAGCCGTCGTGATCGTAGTCGAAGGCGACCGCGGTGATGCTGTTGAGGTAGCGGTCGAGCCCGGCTTGCCTGGTGACGTCCTTGAACTTGCCGTTGCCCAGGTTCTCGAACAGCTGGCTGTGACCGAAGCGCACCACGAACAGGTCCGGCCGCCCGTCGTTGTTGTAGTCGAACCAGATGGCGTCGGCGGTGGCGTTCTCGGCGTCGTTGCCGGCGGCGACCCCCGCCGCCGCCGCCACGTCGGTGAAGGTCAGGTCGCCGTTGTTGTGGTAGAGGTGGTTCCTGCCGCCTTCCGACGAGTCGGTGACGAAGAGGTCCTCGTAGCCGTCGCCGTCGTAGTCGGCGGCGGCCGCCGCGGCGCCGAGGGCGGTATAGCCGGCCATGATGTCGGCATAGGGGTTGTGGAACACCCGGTCGTGATGGGGCACCGCCAGCCCCGCCCGCCGCGTGACGTCCTCGAACCAGCGCTGACCCTCGCCACCGGCGGCGGTCTTGAGGGCGGCTCTGGTCTTGGAGGCGACCGCTGGCGGCGCCCCAGCCGTCGCACCCGGCGCTGGTGCCGCAGGCGATGCCGTAGCTGGTGGCGCGGCCGCCGCGGCCGTCGCGCCAGCCTCAGGCGCCGCGCTCGGCGTACCGGCGAGCCCCCCGGCAGGCAGTGCCGCCACCGCCACCGCCGCCGTCACCGTCAACGCCAGCACGGTCGGCAGGCCGCGGCCGCGGGAGACACCATGCCTGGCCATGAGTCCACGTCTCTCCAAGGTTTCTCACACCTCCGCCGCGAAACGCGGGGTGCTGCCGAACATTGACATTGCCATACCGCCCCCCCTGATCTTATCCCGGCCGGCCCGCCGCCACCGTGACGACATGGAGGCGAGATAAGATCGGCTCCAGCCCGCTTCGCCCCCCGACCCCGTCCGACCCGGCCGCCGCGCCAAGGAGGTCCGACCCGTGAGCGAAGGCGAACCCCTGATCCGCAACGTCTCCGACACCGCGCTGTGGGCCGCGAACTATCGGGCCGCCGAGACCGACCGCCCCGACGCCCTCTTCCGCGACCCGTTCGCCAGGCGCCTGGCGGGCGAGCGCGGCCGGCAGATCGCCGACTCCGTGACGGGCGCCGTCCGCGCCGACTGGGCCTGGGTGGGGCGCACCTATCTCTTCGACCAGTTCATCGCCGAGCGGCTGGGCCAGGGCGTCGACCTGGTCGTCAACCTCGCCGCCGGGCTCGATACCCGGCCGTACCGCATGGACCTGCCGGCGGCGCTGCAATGGGTCGAGGTCGATCTGCCCGGCATCCTCGACTATAAGGAGGCGGTCCTCGCCGGCGAGAAGCCCCGTTGCGCCCTCGAGCGCGTCCGCCTGGACCTCGCCGACCTGGCAGCCCGCCGCGCGCTGTTCGAGCGGCTGGGCCGCCAGGCGGCCAAGGCGCTGGTCCTGACCGAGGGGCTCCTGATCTACCTCACCGCGGACGCGGCCGCCACCCTCGCCAGGGACCTCGCGGCGCCCCCCGCCTTCCACGGCTGGATCATCGACATCGCCTCTCCGGGGCTGCTGCGCCTGCTGCAGAAGAACCTCGGGGCGCAGCTCAGCCGAGCCAGCGCCCCGCTCCAGTTCGGCCCGCCGGAGGGGCCGGAGTACTTCGTGCCCCACGGCTGGCGGCCGGTCTGCGTCGTCTCGCCGCTCAAGGCCACCGCCCCCTTCAAGCGGCCGCCCTTCTTCCTGCGCCTGCTTGCCCTGCTGCCGGAATCGCAGGGCCGCCAGGGCTCCCGCCCCTGGTCCGGCGTCTGCCTGCTCGAAAAGACCGGTTGAGCGCACCGGCCACGGTGGATCCGCCGGAAGCCCTGATCCGCCGCCGACCTCGATCCCGCCCGGGACCGTCAATCTCCTCTCGCCACGCCGGCGCCGGTGCCGGTGCCGGCCCCTGCGGCCACCAGCTCATCGCCCTCGGCCGCCGGCTGCCTCTCCGCGGGCCCGGGTGCCGGCGCCGGCGCCGGCTGCCGCTCGGCGGGGAAGTAGCGCTTCTCGACCAGGCGCCCGCTCCCCTCGGCGAGCGCCACGATGCGGTCGCCGGCAACGTCCCGGAAGCGCTCCACGAGTCCCGAGGCCGGCCAGCGCACCGTCATCTCGTCGACGCCGGCGGCCTCGCCCAGGCCGAAGTGCAGCCGCAGCATGCTCTGCGAGGCGTAGCCGTCGCCCGCCGTCACCTCGCGCAGCTGCCGCACCCCGCCGGCCACCACCTCCACCCGCGCTCCCACCGCGTCGCGGTTGGTGCGCACCCCCGTCAGCTCCACCTCGAGCCAGTGCCGTCGCACCCCGACCTCGTTGCGCAGCAGCGCGTGCCGGCCGCCGCTGGCGGCGATCGCCAGGTCCAGCGCGCCCCGGTTCCAGAAGTCGGCGGCCGCGACGCCGCGGCTGTTGGTGAGCAGATCGGTGCCCGCGCCGCGGCCGATCTCCCGGAAGGTGCCGTCGCCGTTGTTGCGCAGGTGGCGGTTGCGCTCCCAGCCGTGCCACGACCGGTCGCCGAAGCTGCGCGGATCGAAGAAAGCGCCGCTCTTGTATTCGCGTTGGTTACCGACGACCTTGTCGAGGAACTCGAGCTCCATCTCGGTGCCCTGCTTGCCGTACACCCAACCGTTGGCGCTGTAGAGGTCGAGCCAGCCGTCGTTGTCGAAGTCGGCGAAGACCGACCCCCAGAACCAGCCGATCGGGTTGGCGCCGGCCTTGGTGCTGACGTCTTCGAACGTGCCGTCGCCGCGGTTGCGCAGCAGGTGGTTGCCGGACGCCATCTCGCGGAAGACGTCGACGAATCTGAAGCCCGACTGGCGGAAGATCTGCCAGTACAGCGGCATGTCGGTCCGCCACACGCCCTGCTTCCACGAGTTCGCCATGTACCGCCCCACCGTCGGCGGCGCGGCGAACCAGGCGTGCTCGGAGCGGATGTCGGCGGTGTAGAGGTCGAGCAGCCCGTCGTTGTCGTGGTCCGCGAACGAGGCGCTCATGCCGGCGCCGTAGGCGAGTGCGCCGGCGGCCACCGTGACGTCTTCGAAGGTGCCGTCGCCGTTGTTGTGGTACAGCGTGCTGCGGCCGAAGTCGTTGACCACGAACAGATCGGCATAGCCGTCGTTGTCGTAGTCGCCCCAGGCGCTCCCCAGGCAGAGCCCGGGGTCGCCGACGCCGGCCTGCTCCGTGACGTCGGTGAAGGTGCCGTCGCCGTTGTTGTGGTAGAGGCGGTTGGGCTCGCCGTTCCTGGCATAGAACGTCGTCGGGATCTTCGTGCGCGGATCGAGATACCTCCCGACGTAGAGGTCCAGGAACCCGTCGTTGTCGTAGTCGCCCCACGATGCCACCGTGGTGCAGCAGTCCTCGCCCAGCCCCGAGCGCGCGGTCACGTCGGTGAAGGTGCCGTCGCCGTTGTTGTGGAACAGCTGGTTGGGGCGGAACGTGCGGCTGACGAACAGGTCCTTCCAGCCGTCGTTGTCGTAGTCCGCGAAGACCGCCGCCGACACGCCGTCGAGCCCGCCCAGCCCCGCCTTTTCGGTGACGTCCTCGAAGGTGCCGTCGCCGCGGTTGCGCAGCAGCTTCGACGCCACACCGTCGGGGATGAACAGGTCGTAGAAGCCGTCGTTGTCGTAATCGGCGGCGGCGATGCCGCCGGGGCCGTAGCGGATCATCCCGAAGCGCAGCGGCTGCTCGAGGAAGGCCGGGTAGGCGCGGTTCTCGAAGTCGATCCCCGCGGCCTGCGACACGTCGGCGAACTGCGGCCGCTCCGCGATCACCCGGTCGGCTTCGAGAAGCGCCGCCGCGACGATCTCGAGCCCGGCGGGCGCCGCCCCGGCCTGCCCCGCCGGGCGCCGGCCGAACCGCATGTGCAGCACCGCGCGGTCGATGCCCGCCTGGCCCGCCCCCTGCGGCCTGCCGATGAGCTCGAAGCGCACCCGCGCCGCGAGCTCGCTCCCCCGCCACGTCTCCAGCCGGTCGAGATGGAAGGCCGCCTCCTCGATCTCGGCGAAGCCCTCGAGGTACGCCTGCCAGGCGGCGACCGCCGCGGACCGGTCCTCGGCGACGCCGGAGCGCGCGCCGACGTCCAGGGATGCAGCCGATGCCGCAGGCAGGACCGCCGCCCCAAGCTCGAGGACCCGAACTCCGTCTCTCTCGGCTGCCTTTCCCAAGGTGGAGAGTCCGAGCGGCCGCCCGCGGTAGGCCGGCGCATGACACTGCCGCAGCCGGTCGGGGTCACGCGCCAGGACCGCCGCGCCCAGGTCGTCGAGAGCGCCGACCACCAGGCTGCCGGCCGCATGAAAGGCCCGCCCTCGCCGGTCGAGCCCCGCCAGTCCGGCCCAGGCGCCGGCCGCGGCCGCCATCGGGCCCAGGGCAAGTGCGAGACTCATCCGTTTCCTGCGCATGGCTACCCGCTCCCCGGCAGATTCCAGACGCTGCCGTGCTCCCCCGTTCGCGAGGAGCATGGGGACGCTGGCGTTGATGGATCGTATTTAACCAAACCCGCAATGCGAGGATATGAATAGCGAGGATCAGAAAAGATCCAGGCCGGCCGGGACCCGGCGCCTGCCGGTCACCGGCCCGGGCTCACCGGCTCCCGCGCCGCGCCTCCGGCATGGCCTCGCCGCCGTCGGGCAGCACGCACCCCGACTCGACGCAATCGTGATGCGTGGCATCGTCGAAGCCGCGCTTGACCAGGTGCGCGATGTGCTCGCGGTCGAAGTTGAGCAGCCCCAGGGCGCCGCCGGCGAGATCGTCGCGGGGATGGTAGCGATGGACCGTCAGCAGCTTGCGCCCCGAGACGCCCAGCTCCCGCTCGAGCCACGCGACCTCCTCGGCGCTGGCCCGCGGATCCTCGCGCATCCGCCGCAGCGCCAGCAGGGTGCGGTTGACCCATCTCGCGGTCTCGATGTCCTCGTTCATCACCGTGGCCCACGAGATCAGCTGCTGCCGGTAGGCGCTGTCGAGCGTGCTGTCGAGCGCCGCCGTGGGGATGGCCCGCACCGCCGGATCGAGGTACACGACGTGCAGCTCGACGGCGCCGGCCTTGATTCCCAGCTCGAGCGGCGTGTTCATCACCACGCCGCCGTCGACGTGCGGCTCGGAGCCGATCCGCACCACGGGCATGAGGCCCGGGATGGCGCTCGACGCCTGGATGGCCGTGGGACCCGCTTCGTCGGTCAGGTCGCGGTTGGCAAACACGCGCAGCTCTCCGGTCTGCCAGTTGGTGGCCGCCAGCCGCAGCTGCCGCGTCGAGTGGCGGATGGCGG